>JANXOO010000294.1 GCA_025353525.1 Schlesneria sp.
TTCAAGTTCGTCCTGCCGCATCATGGCTCGCATCCGATCGACAACGGGAACGACCGTATCGTGTGCTCCCGCGACCAGGAACCCCACGCTTTTGATGGCTTCGACATTGTCGGGCGCCAACAGATCACCCGCCAATTGCCATCGCACGAAATCGTCGTATGGCAGATCGCGATTGAGCGCTGTCAGTACCCAGTCGCGGTAATACCATGCGTTGGGACGCGGAAGATCCCGTTCGAAACCGTTGCTTTCACCGAACCGAACGACATCCAGCCAATGTCGAGCCCATCGTTCACCGTAGTGCGGCGAAGCAAGTAGCTCATCGACAATTCGTTCGTAGGCGTCAGGACGATCATCGTTCACGAACCGGTCGACGTCGTCAGGGTTCGGAGGAAGCCCGATCAGATCGAAAGCCAGCCGACGGATCAGGACACGCCGTTCCGCTTCGGGTGAAATTACCATCTTTTTCGCCGTCAGCCGTTCCAAAATAAACGAGTCGATCGGCTGTCGACGGTTTGTCTGTGACGTGGCACGAGGTATCGACACCGGTTTCAGAGGTTGAAGCGACCACCAGTCGAATCCGGCCCGTTGCCCGGTTGTCAGTGCCAACGGATCAAGATTCCCGCCGGGCCATGTTGCACCGGCGGCGATCCAGTCGGCAATCGACTTCTTTTCGTCCGCTGACAACGGACGTTTGGGCGGCATTTCGTCGCGTTCGATTCGCTGCCACATCAGACTTTCGCGAGTTGACCTGGCAACCAGAGCAGGTCCGGATTCTCCCCCCGCCAGCAACGCCTCGCGCGACGAGACATCAAGCTTGCCTTTTGCTTCCTCACCGTTGTGACACGAAAGACACTTTCGAGCAATCAACGAATTGGCCGTGATCGCAACGTTGTCGTCGCCAGCCCACGCCGCAGAAACGAGCGTTAAAAAGACGCTGATTGCGATACAGACTCGGGCCGTGATCCCGATGATGACTTCTGCAATCGCTCGCATTCCCGTCCGTCCTCAGAAACAGATTCCGCTTCGTTCCTCGACTGATTCAGTCAAAGGTACAATTCAAAATCAGAGACTGCAACGAGAGAGCACGCCCATTGATCGGTGACTCATGCAGCGACACGTGGACTGAATCCGGTTTTGTGTGAGGCTATTTCCGAATCGAAGCGCTAGTTTGTGGCAACTCGAACCGGAATTGTGGCGGTTGTATCGGGGGTTGATTTCGGTTCGATCGTTCCGGCCGGGTTCATTTCAAGATCCCGTTGTTTCGCACGCTCGACCAGGTTCTGTGCGGCAAGGATTTGTTCTCGTGTGAATTCGGGAGTTTGCGTGATCATACCCAGCGGCGTGTTAAACTTCTCGGACAATTCCTGGAATGACATTTTGTCAGTCACATGCCAAGCGGCTGCTTGCACCGCTTTCGAATCGGTATTGTCTCGCCCGACAACCGTCAGCAATTGATACAGGACCGGATCGTGACTGAATCGGGAAACCGGGGCGAGTGTGTATTTGCTGGTGGAACCGGGTTCGGACTTCCCGTGCTCAAGGCACACCGAGTTGAATCGGAGCGAAACGACTTTTTCGGCAGGAATCGAAAAGAACCCCTGAGCGCCGTTTCCTTGTCCTTGCCCCTGGGCATTCCCCTGAGCGGGTGCGATGGCGCCACCAATTGCTTGCACTCCATTGCCGGCGTTTCCCGCGCCTGCATTACCCTGACCTTGCGCCTGACCCGGGTTCCCGAAACCGCCAGCCTGAGCGTGAATCGAAACACCAACCACCGCTTCGGGAATCTTCACCGTGAGCGGCTGATCGGTCCTGTTTTCGATCAAAACATTTCCACCCATCGCGTTGATCGGGATCAGCCTGATCGAAACGTGGCCTGCATCGACGGCGTCAAACAATTCGACTTGAGCGGCAGATGGATCGAACTTCGGATTCCGAATCGGCCGTTTGAGCTTTGATGCAGGAACTGACTTATTTGCCCCTTTCAATTCCGTTGGCGCCTCGAAAATCAGTGCCAAAGTAGTCAGTCCGCATGCCGCGAGCACCGCGATTGTACGACGAGCCATCAGACGTTCCTTTGAGACAGGCGTTCGACCAGCCCGGAAAACCGATGAACCGGTTTGGAAATCCGTTCGGCCGTTCTCAGGCGCAGACAATATTCACTCAATGACAGGGGTTGTATTGTAAACCCGTCGCCAGGGAGACAACAATCACCTTGTCTTCAAGATGAACGCCTTTTAAGGTCGCCTGGGAGCCAGTGGTGCCTGATCCGAATTCGAATCCTGCCCCGTCACTGCCATTGCTGGTCGTTGTTCACAATGTCGCACCGGGTTTACTTCCGGTACAGACTCACATCGTAAAACATCGTCATCCTGTTTGCTTTGTCGAAACATGCCGAACGGAGTTTGCTTTGTGAAACGTCTGGCAAATCTGATCATGGCTCAACGGGCTCGCAAGCTGTTTCGGCGGATTGAGCCTCACCTGCCTGATTCCGGAACGATCGCGGACTTCGGATCGGGGACCGGCCACAATGCGGATCAAATTCGTCGGCGAACCCGGCTGCAAGTCAACGAGTATGACATCGCCGATTTGCACTGGGTGGGACCCGGCCCGGTGATACTCCGGAACAGCGCGATCCCGGTCGAGGACAACTATTTTGCGGCCATGCTGGTTCTGTTCGTGCTGCAGTACCCGGAATCGGTCTCGCAGGTTTTGCTCGAAGCGCGTCGAGTGACACGCGGGCCAGTCATCGTCGTACAGTCAACGTGCGGGGGAGCCCTGGGTTTGATGGCGCTGGGAGTGCGGGAATTCTTCTGGGGAAAACTGGCGTTCCGGCTGGCGGTATGGACGCGACTGATTCCCAAGAGTGATTGCCCCTTCGTTCCGCGTCGTCGCTTTTCACGGCGCGAGTTGCTCGACGAGTTCCAACGGTCGGGCTTTGTCTTACGTACATCCGATCAGACGAACTGGCCGGGATTGAACCTCAGCCGCGACTTGTTTGTGCTGGAGTCCACTCAACCATGACGGGCCAACTCGTCTCTGTCATCATCCCTGCGCGAAACGAGCATCGGCTGATTGGCGGCACCATCGACAGAATTCTGGTTTCCGCGCGTCAGCTTGGTAGCGGCGTCGCAGAGGTGATTGTCGTCGACAACGACAGTTCGGACGGGACATGGAAGACCCTGGAACGCTACGCGTCGAGCGAGGGAGTGATCGCCGTGCGTCACGACCGGCTCGGGGCAGCCCGGGCCCGCAATCGCGGACGCCGTGATGCGACCGGCGAGATCCTTGTATTCGTCGATGCCGACACATGGATCGAACCTGATTGTCTGACCCGGATCGTCAGTCATTGTCACAACGGGATCGAAGGCGGCATCGTTCGTCTGGCGAGTTCTGACGGTGGGTTGCGAGCTCGAATCTGGTGGCTGTTTTGGGAACACGTTCGCCGCCTGCCACTGCCACGCGCCAAGGCGATGCCAGCGCTCATGTTTTGCACAGCCGCCACATTCGACGAATTCGGGCCGTTCGACGAAGGAGTTGCTATCGGCGAAGAATGGCCGATTCTGGCAAGCCTGTACTGGCATCGTCCGCATCGGTTTCTATACGACCGTTCCATGACGGCATTCAGTTCCAGCAGGCGCATGCAGGCACAAAAGTTTGGATACCTGCGCACGTTTCTGAAATACGTTTGGGCCATTCTGCACAGGAGCGGTCGAATTAATTATACGGACGGAATCCGCTGAATGTCCGACAATCGACTGAACCGGATTCGGCACGAATTTCGCCGCCTCCTGGGAATGCTGCTGTCGAAGTGTTCGATGCATCATATCGAACAGATACGCATCAACGGACAGGACGTGATTCGCAAAAAGCGGCGACTTTTTGCCGGCTGGCTGATCCCGCCCGGGAATGCATTTCTGAAAATCACTGGTAGTCACGTCATCGCATTGTCGACAATCCGGTGGCTCGAATGGGAACGGGCGATCGAGTTGTCAACCGACCGTAACGTCGTTCTGCTTTCCCTTTCCGATTTGTCGTCCGGCCGGAACGAACTGTGTTGCCGACATCTGCCCGGCACATCGTTGCGGCAAATACTAGGTGATCCTGACATTCCTCTCGCACAAAAATACGAATCCATCCGCTGGTCTCTGGCGACATTGCAAACCTTGCATCGACAGGTGGCCGACTGGGGTGCAGGCGTTCATCAATCGATCAGCCACGGCGATGCGACAGCAAGTAACGTGGTCATCGATCGCGACAATCAGTCAGCCTGCTGGATCGACTTCGACATCCGGCACCGACCGGACATTTCCAGCCTCAACCGTCAAACGGACGACCTGTTTTCGCTGATTCTCACGTCGTCGGCATGTTTACCGCGATCCTGTTTTCGCGACCTGGCGGAACTGTTTGTCTCCGCAGTCCCGGATCCGGAACTCCTGGGCCATTTTCATATTCGGCTGGCGGATGAATGGACGACACTGACGATATTTCAATTGGCGCAGGCCCCGTTGCGTTGGTTAGCAGCGATGGACATTCGTTCGGCGCTAATGCAATCGATATCAAGCCGATCAAGTGAGTACCACTCGGCAACGACTTCGCGTTAGAGTGTCGGCTAATGGCATTCTAATTCCTTATTTGATGTAATTTTCGCACACATGACGACGCCCACCGAACGCGCTCCTACTCCTGCGATGCAACGGTATCTCGAAGTCAAAGCGCAGCATCCGCAGGCGATTCTGCTGTTTCGGATGGGGGATTTCTACGAACTGTTTTACGACGATGCCGTCACGGCGTCGAAGGCGGTCGGGCTGACGTTGACCAGTCGGGACAAGGCGTCTTTGAACCCGATCCCGATGGCGGGATTCCCTTATCATCAACTCGACAGCTATCTGCAAAAACTGGTTCGAGCCGGATTTCGGGCGGCTATTTGTGAGCAGATGGAAGACCCCAAACTGGCGAAGGGCCTGGTCAAGCGGGACGTCACGCGCGTCGTCACGCCCGGGACACTGACCGAAGATTCACTGCTTGATCCGCGCGAGAGCAATTTTCTGGCGTGCGTTTTTCCTGCGAAAGACCAGTGCGGATTGGCGTGGCTCGAAGTTTCAACCGGTCGATTTGTGATG
>JANXOO010001462.1 GCA_025353525.1 Schlesneria sp.
TGAAGGGGATGCAGAGCAAAGCACAGGGTCGCGACAGCGCACCCTGTGAAAACGGGAGGATCTGCCAGGTTGTACCCTCAAAGGGTTCCATAGCGGCATTCGTTTGCAGTTTTTGTCGCGCTACGACATCATTTGCGCCGAGTCATTTTTCAATCCCAAAGGCTTATTTATCCCTTTCATGGAAATACAATGTTTCCGCGTACCTGGCACAGGGTGCGCTATCGCGACCTTGTGCTATGAACTGCATCCCCCTTGGGGAAAAACGGGATACGCAACAAACCCATCAACGCCTATTCGCCCAACCCCTCCATCTTCCGGAATTTTCATCAGGCCAGGATGACCCCCGGCGCGCCGCGGTCCTCATTTTTCTACCGGAACCGGTTTTCACTGTAATAACTGTGCCTGTGGTTCAATTTGTTGCAACCTGCTCACCTGATTTGTCGTTGAACCACGTTTATCCACTGCTGGTCGCCTTGTTGCCGAATTTGTCGATGACCTCTATTCAGACCGCTCGCGGCGAAATCCGATCTCCACGATTTTTGCAAGTTGTGATAGGATTCTGGTCGACGTTCGCCAAGGCGTTGTTTTTTTCATTTCGTTGTGGTCGTGTGCGACCCGGCGGCTTCTCGGGAGCATTCATCCATGTGCGGAATCGTTGGATATGTTGGTCCAAAACAGGCATACGACTACCTGATCGAGGGGCTTTTTCGACTCGAATATCGCGGCTATGACAGCGCGGGGATCGCACTTCAAAACGGTGGCGGGATCGGAATTCGCAAAAAAACCGGTCGGGTTTCACAACTCGCCGAATTATGCAAACAGTACCCGCTTCACGGTTCGGTGGGAATCGGGCATACGCGTTGGGCCACTCACGGGGAACCGAGCGACGTTAATTCGCACCCTCATACGGGCGGCAATGGTGAGGTCGTTCTCGTCCACAACGGCGTCATCGAAAATTATTCGATTTTGCGCGATCGATTGCTCGAACTCGGTTTTGTATTTCATTCGGCCACGGATACCGAAGTGGCGGCCCACCTGGTGGCTCATCAGCTTGAAGAGGCGGTCAAGCTGGGTGCCGACCCTGCCGATTCGCAGACGTGCGTCCTTGCCGTTGAAACGGCGATCCGCCAGATCAAAGGGACATACGGATTGGCCGTCATGTTTCGAGACGTCCCGGGCTTGATTGTGGCAACCCGATTCGGCAGTCCGCTGGTGGTCGGAATCGGTCGAGGGGAACACTTTCTGGCCAGCGACGCCAGTCCGCTGATAGGCCACACGGAAGAGATCGTCTACATCAAGGACCATGAAACGGCTGTCATCACGGCCGATTCGTTTGTCCTTCGTCATCAGGACGGGAGCGTTCCCGCGATTTCGATTCGTGCCATTGAGCAGACTTCCCAGGATACGGAACTGGGTGAATTCGAACATTACATGCTCAAGGAAATCTATGAGCAACCCCAGGCAATCGAAAACGCATTGCGAGGTCGCCTGGACGATGAGGAAGCAACGGCGAAATTCGGTGGCCTGAATTTGGACCCCCAGATGCTACGACGCATCGATCGAATCGTATTGACGGCGTGTGGAACCAGTTGGCATGCCGGGCTGGTCGGTGAGTACCTGATCGAGGAATTCGCCCGAATTCCGGTTGAGGTCGAGTATGCCAGCGAGTTGCGGTATCGAAATCCGCCGATGTCTGATCGAACGATGATCTTCGCGATTACTCAGAGCGGTGAGACGGCTGACACGTTAGCCGCCATGCGGGAGTGCAAGCGAAAGGGACATCCAACGCTGGCAATTTGCAATACCGTCGGGTCGACAATCGCTCGCGAGGCGGAGGGAGGGATCTATCTTCACGCCGGACCTGAAATCGGCGTCGCGTCAACCAAAGCATTTACCTCGCAAGTAACAGTATTGACGCTGTTAGCATTGCTGCTTGGGCGGATGCGCCATCTTTCTTACCCTGCTGGCAAGCGAATCATCAGCCATTTGCGCGAAATCCCGGACAAGATCCGCCAAACCCTCAACTGCTTCGACTCGGTGAAGGAAGTTGCCCGAAAATACTATACGGCGGAAAACTTTTTGTACCTTGGCCGGTTGTACAACTTTCCCGTAGCACTCGAAGGTGCATTGAAACTCAAGGAAATCAGCTATATTCACGCGGAAGGTTATCCGGCGGCGGAAATGAAGCACGGCCCGATTGCACTCGTCGACGAGGCAACGCCCAGTGTGTTTATTGCTCCTCGCTGCCAGATCTACCCGAAAGTGATGAGTAATCTGGAAGAAGTCAAAGCCCGTCGTGGTCCCGTGATCGCGATTGCCTGCGAGAGTGATGACAAGATCGCAAAATTGGCTGACGACGTGATCTTCATACCGGATGTCGACGAATACTTGCAGCCGCTGGTGGCATCGATTCCGCTGCAACTGCTGGCGTACCAGATCGCAATTTTGCGGGGATGCAACGTCGACCGGCCAAGAAACCTCGCGAAGAGCGTCACTGTCGAGTAACGCCCCGAGAAAAGAATACTTCAGGTCAGAAGTCTGGCCTGGAGTTCATCACTGCCGTTCAGGGTTCAGACTGTCGTCGTCCTGGAACAGCGGGAGCCTGCGCCAAAGCTGGAACTATGGCCTCAGCCTGTTATCTCATCGATAGCCAACTGTCCTGGCCGTATTTCGCATATCAGGCAAATCAGTCGACAATCAGCCGTCGCGTCACTCGACGCGTCAATGAAAACATCCGTCGGACATCTGCTCGCAACCTGCGTGAGCCAATTCCATCCGGCGAATTGGCACGTCATCCGGGGCTTCAATCCCGAGTCGCACTCGTCCGCCTTTCACTTCGAGCACCGTGACGGTCACCGTTCGGTCCCCAATTTCGATCTTCTGCTTTAAACCTCGAGTCAAAACGAGCATGATTTCTTCCTTGAATAAAAACTCGAACCAACATTCCGCCCCATATACGTCAGCAATTATCGCACCGTTGGACGCGATGTTGTCAAAAAAAGTTCACGGATCCAGAATTTCTATAGGAAATTCCACAAAATTCATGTGATTTGGCGAAATCACGTCTGCTGTTCGGCTCTTGCGGTTTGGACAGGTGGTCAACGATCAGCCATCTGTCCAATTAAAGTCGCACTAAATCGACACGGGTTAATCGTCGGCAGAGTTGTTTATACTATCGGGAGCGCTGCCATACCTTGCCTTCTCCCGGTTTGCAGTTTCATCGCGTCACGGGGACCTGCCCGATTGAGATGCCGATTCACTCGCCAGAGTTACACGATTCACTGAAGGTTGAGATTTTGTTCAAACCCCCCTCCACACCCCGTATGCTTCCTGTTTTGTTGAGTTTATTCGCTTCAGCAGTCGTCGCGTCCGAGCCTTATTCTCCAAAAGTCGGCGAAAAGTCGCCGGAAGCTGAACAGGCCATCGCGCGTTTCAAGATTCCGAGCGGTATGCGGGGGCAACTTTTCGCTGCGGAACCAATGGTGGCCAATCCGGTGGCGTTTTGTATCGACGAACAGGGGAACGTATACGTCGCCGAGACATTTCGACAGCAGAAAGGGGTCGAAGACAATCGGGGTCACATGAACTGGCTGCTCGACGACCTCGCGGCCGAAACAGTGGCAGACCGGATCGCGTTCTTCAAAAAGCATCTGAAAACAGACATTAAAAACTATACCGTCGAACATGACCGTGTCAGGCTTCTGAAAGATACCGACGGAGACGGAATCGCGGATCAATCGACGGTCTTCGCTGACGGTTTCAATGCGATCGAAGACGGCACGGGTGCCGGAGTGCTCGCGATCGACGGCTCGGTGTTCTACACCTGCATTCCGAAGCTGTGGCTGATGAAAGATGACGACAATGACGGTGTCGCCGACACGCGAACCGCGCTTTATGACGGGTTTGGTGTTCGGGTTGCCTTTCGGGGCCACGACATGCACGGGCTGGTCCTGGGCCCTGACGGGCGGGTGTACTTCAGCATCGGTGACCGTGGTTATAATGTCGAATTGAAAGACAAAACCCGCCTGGTGCAACCGGACCAGGGTGCCGTTTTTCGCTGCGAGCTCGACGGTTCGAACCTCGAAGTCTTTTGTACGGGCTTGCGTAATCCACAGGAATTGGCCTTCGATGATTTTGGGAATTTGTTTACCGGGGATAACAATTCCGACAGCGGTGATAAAGCTCGATGGACGTACCTTGTGGAAGGTTCTGATACAGGCTGGCGGATGTTCTACCAGTACCCTCAGGATCGCGGTCCGTGGAATCGGGAGAAATTGTGGCACGTGCAGCACCCGGGACAGGCGGCTTACATCGTCCCGCCGATCGCACATTTCGCTGACGGCCCGTCGGGATTGGCCCACTATCCGGGGGTTGGTCTGGACGAACGCTATCGAGATCACTTCTTCCTGGTCGATTTTCGTGGCCAGGCGGCCAATAGCGGCATTCGCAGTTTTTCGATGATTCCGAAAGGTGCATCGTTTGAACTGGTGAATTCTGAAGAGTTTATCTGGTCGATTCTTGCTACGGATGTAGACTTCGGTTTTGATGGCGGAGTTTACGTTTCCGACTGGGTCGACGGCTGGGACGGATCGGGGAAAGGTCGGATTTACCGGTTTCGCGACATTCGGCACGGGCAGACACCGCTCGTCCACGATGTGACGACATTGATGAAGGCCGGTTTCGATTCCCGGTCGCCGCAGCAGCT
>JANXOO010001544.1 GCA_025353525.1 Schlesneria sp.
ATACCTGCGGCCAAATCGTCGAGGACTCGGTTCATCGCTTCGAGGCCATATTTTTCCACCAGAAACTCGACCAGCAACGAGGATTGCAAATAGGCAAACTGCAAGTCTTCGGATTTTTCAGGACGCAGGAACGTACCGCTCATTTCGCGAATCGGGGATACTCCTCGATCAAGGATTCGCTTTCGGTGTTTTGGTGTCATTCGCTGGCCCCACGTGGGACCGGCGCGTCGTTCTTCATAGACCGAGATTCCTTCACTCAGCCACCGGGGCATCCGGTTGTGCGTTTTTTCCAACGTGACGACGTGACAGAATTCGTGCCATAAAACGGCTTGCCAGTTTGCAGGCCGTTCTTTTTGAGAGGCAGGACTGTTGGCCGTAATCACTTTTCCGAAACAGACCCCCAAAAAACCGTCTGCACCGGGCAGGCCAAACGTGCGCACTGCAAAATCGTTCGGATCGGGAAAAATCTCGACGGTGATCGTGGACTTCAATTCCATGCCGTATCTGGGGCACAAAGTGTTTTTAGCGCGTTGCAACAGTTGCAGTACGTCAGCACCGTAGATCGCCGCTTCCCTGGCGTCCATCCGTACGCGAAATCCGTCTGCTTCCAGCGTCGTAAACTTTGTCAATTCGTCCCTCAACTGAACGAGATTGAAAACGTGAACGTCGTAAGCATCGTATTTCAAAGCCGCTTCGCTCAGTCGCCACCCTTCGTCTTCTTCTCCCAATCGCAACAAATCCTGAGCCAGTTGCACTCGCGCCGTCTGATCGCCGGGTGCGAATGCGAGTGCAAGTCGCTGATGTTCGGCACCTTCAGCAAAACGGTACTTCTGCGACAGTTTGCGTCCGATCAAATGATCGACAGCCGGGTTTTTCGGCCACGGCGTGAGAGCGCGGTTACGAAAATCGACTTCACTTTCGGTGTCATTGCTCAAATGTGCCATCACCGAATACAGAGCCCAGGCGAGCGGATGGGCGGCATTGGTTTCCAGTACCTGATCGAGCAATGTGGCGGCGTCGCCGTATTGTTCGGAATCGATATCGCGTTCTGCTTTGGCAAGCAGTGTCGGAAGATGTCGTGGATTCAGCCTGAGGGCCTCGGAGAAATGGTGGGCCGCCAGTGGTGGTTGCGTCACTTCGATGGACCGGGCGAGCCCAAAATGCATGTCGGGGTCACTGGAATGTGTTTTGAGTCCCTCTTCAAACGTTTCTGCGGCCAGGGAAAAATCTTTTTTGGAAATTGCCAATTCGCCGCTGGCAAGGAGAGCTCCGCGATGGGCGGGAGTGACCTTGAGTGCCCGATCGAAAAAAAGTTCGAGGATTTGACGCGAATCTTCACCTTGTGCGACTGCAACTTTGCCAAGTGCCACCAGACTTTCCGCGTCGCCGTTATAGCGCCAGTTTGACCGGCTGACGATGTCGGCAATTTCCCCTTGCCAGACAATTGCCTGAGCGTCGTTTCCGGACATGCGGCCGGCTTCGATTCCTGCCTGTCGCAATCGAACGCTCCAGGTATTCCGAGTCAGGCCGAGCAGGATTGTTTCGTAAGCATCATTGTAAAGTCCCGTCTGCATTTCCGCTTCAGATTTGAGCAGATACCAGTCCTCGCCAAACGCCCGACCTTCGATGGCCTTACCGGCAATTTGAATGCACTCGGCATATCCCCCTTTGAGCAGCAGCTTGCGGGCGTCGACGATTTCAACGGCCAACGCATGTGACGACAATATCAGGACACCAACAACGCAGACGACCTGACGAACGAGGAAGCGATTGATGTAAAAACCGGAATAATATTGGAACACGCGCATTCGACAACTCTCCTGATGAACTCGGGTCATTGTACCCGCGCATGTTGCCAGACGACAGCGGGGCCGACGATCGGCTATTGGAAGAAGCAATAGTTCCGGGCACGAATTGATTCAGGATCGGGAAATCAGTCGCACCTTGAAATGCGGCGTTTCGGAGTCGGAACGGATGCTGGTTTCGTTTATACTTCGAGCGCCATGAATGTCGTTTCAGG
>JANXOO010001552.1 GCA_025353525.1 Schlesneria sp.
GTCGTCTGACGTGGGCGAGTTCATGCAAAAGAACTGATCGCAATTGCTCGTCAGACCACTCTTCAGCCGCAACCGGGACCAACAACCTCGGACAAAAGACGCCGCAGACAACGGGAATTGTTTTGTCCGGATGCATCAGCAAAGTGACCGGTTGTCGAATGTCCAGCGTTTTGTAAGTGGAAGCGAACAACACATTGATCCTGTCAGTGGCTGAAACGCCCGCAACAATCGCCCTGCGTTCAGTGCTCCACAGTAAGACTCTTGCTGCGATCAGTCTCAAAATCAGTATGCAGAAACCAACCAGCCAGACGGCAAAGGTTGCTGCATTCCAATTCCAAATCATCGGCTGTTGATTGGCAGCGGTCTCGGGAATCGCAGCTGGCAATGAAGTCACCACATCGGTTTCCGGCGATGATGCAATACCCGGAAGCCGAAACGGCGGCAGAACAGGTTCGGCGAGTGCTGCGAAAGAATTCTCATCAATCTGTGGCGAAAGCGGCGCGGCATTCAATTCAGGCGTATCATTACCTGCAATCTGTAGATCACCACGTTGGTACCGTTCCTGCACTGTCGAAATGGTGGCCCACTGCGGCAGAATTTGCCATTGCGGCAGCAGCGGGGACAGTACCGACACGGATAGCATCGCGACGATGGCTACGATCCAAACCAGATGTCGAGTCGCGGCAGAATCGCGATGCAGAAAGCCTGCAACACCGAAAGCAAACAGCAGCAAAATGGCGCCTTTGATCGCCGAATCAATCAGCAGAGAACTCGGCAGACCACTTGCGCCAGCCAATAAAACAAGTATTCGATTCATCTCAACGTCCTTCCTGTTTCGCCTGCTTGATCAACTCGATTAATCGTTCGCGTTCATTTTCACTGACGCTTTCGTTCCGAGAATGCAGATGGGCCGCGAGCGCTTCTTCGAGCGATCCTCCGAAAAATGTTTCCAGCACACCTTGAAATGCACTTCGCCCCGCTTTCACTTTCGTTTGGCAGGGAGCATAGATCACTTCGCGACCGTCTTCGCGCCGTTTCAGATGCCCCTTTTCTTCAAGGATATGCATCATTCGGCGCACCGCCATTGTTGTCGGTGCATCAGAAATCGATTCGACGACCTGATTGACCGTTGCTTTACCAAGCGCAAAAACGGCATCCATAATCTGCCGTTCACGACGACTCAGTTCCGGCTTCTTCGACATTCGCTTCTCCTTCGATCTCCATACCGTGCAATACGAAGCGGGTGTTCTTCGCACCCACGCGCTAATATATTAACGCCGTAAAACGCGATTGCAAGAGGCACGCGTTAAAAAATTAACGGTACGTCAGAATTCGTGGAATTGACGGGGCGCTAGAAGTATTTCAATCGGCATGTACCCAACATCAGGGCCCGCGAAGAATGGCTGTCCTTTCGGGCGGGAGTTCACGTCAGCTCACGATTAGAGAAGCAATCGATCACCGATCTGACCGGCGACGATCTCACACCGACGCGGAGGTAAGTCATTGATCGCCGGCGACGATGCGGTTTTTCAAGATTCCCGCCAGATTTTCGGCATCGTCAGTACCAATTCGCAGTGTGCCATTCGTCAGTCGCATGACGACGCAATCCCGGCCCCACAGGTTCCATAACCAACCGCCCCGAATACTCATGTGAATGCCCCATCCGTCGAGGAGCAGCGTTCGACCGACTTCGGCCGAGCTGATGTCAGCGTATCGAACATTCCTGCGAAACAATGGCACGGGGCCGAAGCGGATCGCCAGGTCATCGCCCGTGTCCACGACTGTGAGGTGATGGAAGGCCGGGGCGAACAGTACGGCGATGAGCAGGCCCACAGAGCCAGCGACAAAAATGCCCGCCGTCTCGCTGACGATCCACGCTATGACAAAGCAAAAAGAACGCCGTGCCGTAAAGGATCAGGCAAAGGGGAGCTTTCTGTGTGTGCGAGTACGTTTCGCCTTCTGCTGGTCTGTCCATGAAGGACACTGCACTATCGAGATTGGGCCGAATCCTGAAGATTCGGTTGAGCCGCGTGACACGGAAAACTTCTGCGCAATCTGGAGCGACATTGCAGAGGAGCAAACAACCATGATCTTCAGTCATCAGCCTGTTGAGATCCATCAGGGATTTAAATATGTCACCCGCAAGGAATTGAACGGCCTGACAGTCGAGAATGACCTTTCGGCACTCACCGGCATTGATAACGGAAACGGCTTCCTTGACCGCATCTGCATTGAGTAGTGGTTCTGTAAAAGACCGGGGGACCGACAAAGGGGACATTCT
>JANXOO010000003.1 GCA_025353525.1 Schlesneria sp.
TGATCCAGGCGTCAGTGCCCTGTCGATAGAGGACCCCGCCCTTTGGAGCCTGCAAAACCGTCTTGGGATTGATGCCCGACAGCTTCACGGTGAGCGGTGTACCAGGAATATCATCCGGCAAGCGGATCGTCATGCGTCCAGGAACGCGGGTCACCGTGGCAGCGGTCACTGCATGGACGTAGTCCGAGATGTCAGCGGTTGGTGCGCACCACAGCGTATCGGCACCGAATTTGTCCTGCAGGTTCGCGTTCCAAACAATCTTACCCGACAAATCGATGCAGACCAGATCGCCACTTTTGAAGTAGCCGAAAACACTCTTTCCATCCGTGACACACGATGAATTGCAGCCTGACGCTTTTTTGTTCTTGCCTGGCTTCTCGACACCGATTGTTTGACGCCACGCTTCTTTTCCGTCCAGGCTGTAAGCCAACAGTGTGTTCTTGCCATTGATGCCGCATGTGAGGAATAGTTGATTGTCCCACACAACCGGAGTCGACGATCCACGACCCGGCAATTCCAGCTTCCAGGCAACGTTTTTGCTGTCGCTCCATTCCGTCGGGTAACCGGTCCCTTCGGCCACACCGCTAAAATCCGGACCGCGCCAACTCGTCCAGTTTTTTGCATGAACGGGCGAAACCACAAGGACAGCCCAGCACAGCACGGCGATCAATCGCATCGGAATTTCCTTCAGTGGGACTGAGACACAGGTTGAAAGTGATTTTGTAAGACGCCGACACCACGCATGCGGACGAAAACAAGAACCTCGCCCGGTTCGACAAACGATGCCGGTGCCAATTCGATCGCTGCTTGCGCCTTGCAAAACACCGATTCGACGACAGCAGCACTCATGCTTTCCATCAGTGCCAATCTATACGACCAATTGGCAGAGAGCAAGCAGTGGATCAGGCGACTGTCAGGCGACCGGCAGTGGAAAATCGACCGTCTGGAAAACGGGGACCCCGGCGCGCCGGGGGTCTTCCTGGTGCCTGTCCCCCTTTCTCAGCGACTGGTATTTTCTTTCCTGCCGGTCGCCTTAATCGCGACTTTGAATGGCGGAACCCGATGATGTCGAACCCTGCGAGCCAGAACTTTGTGTTTTGGGACCCTGGACACCCGGAACCGATTCGCCAAGCCACAGGTGCCGTCGACCGGCGGCTTTGTCATCGATAATTGTCAACGTTCGATGTGACAGGACTTCGGTCAGCGATGTCCAGTAGAGATGCTGACTCGTAAGGTGCTGGTGTCTGGAATATTCCGCGAACAGGTTTTCAAACCGATATGATGCCCCCAGTGCCGATTGTGCATGCCGAAGTCTGGCCACGTCGCCTTCATTCAGAATAGCCGCCGCCGAGCCTGATAACCGAGATCGACCTTGTGCGACGTCCCCGATCAATTGCTGCCACAGTTCATCACTCAATTGCCAATCGGTTCGGGTCGGTGAATTCAAAACGTCTGGCAGTCGCTTTTGAGCCGAGCGTTGCAGCAGCGTCAGCGCGTCTTCCCCGATCGCTGCCAGTAATGTCCTCGACGCGTACGAGTCTGCCTCGTTAATAAGCAATTCGCGGTCTTCGAGGGCGTCGGCAACCAGGCGGTAGGCCGGAACAACCGGTTGCGGCGGGTGGACATCGAGCCATTGCAGATCGACTATGTCGATGCCGAGTTGGTATTTGGCAATCCGCTCACGCAGTCTGGAAAGCGATTGTCGTTCGAGGCGTGCTCGTTGTTCTGTCAGCAAACTGTCAAGCGAAGCGGTCGCAGCCACCTCGCGCAATACGCTTTCGGCAGCCGCTCGCAGAACTTCATCCGGCTTTCGACTCCCCGCAAACACAAATTGAACCGGCGTGATGACCCGATACTGGACTTCGGCCATCAATTCCACAGGCACTTCGTCAGCCGTGAGCATCACGGATTCGTTTGCGATGGACGCGTGCTCACGATCTTCATGTGTTGTCGTCCATTCGATTGTCGGCAGATTGTCGATTGAACCATGTTCGTTCAGAAAGACAATGGCCGTCCCGCGCCGGTCGGCCATTGTCTTCGGATCGGTCGCACGAACGACCGCAGCTGTCGCCGACGGTCGGCGACCCGCGTTCGTCGCCACCTGCGATTCGCGATATCCGATAGTAACGCTTCGAATTCGATCCGGCTTCTCTCGAATAACGCGTTCGAGTGGCCTTGGCCAGCGCCAGTGAAACCCCGCTGGCAATTCGGCCTCGAACCGGCCGAATCGAGTCACCACGGCTCGTTCGTCCGCCGTGAGGATCACGATTCCGGACAACAACCAGGCCGCGACAGCCGCAGCACCGACAAGTTTTGCGCCCAGTTGCCATCTCTCGATGCACCAGAACACCAGCTTCGCAGGCGACGCATTTTCGACAAGCCAGTCGGCCCCGTACAGCAAACCGTTCAATCCACGCGTGAGCAATGAAGTAGAATGTGCTTCAAACCAGAGTAACCGCATGGCATTTGCCATCACCGCCAGCGAAGCGATCTCGTGAAACATCGCTCCGCCAATCGGATTGAGCCAGCCCAGCGAACAGGCAAGGACTCCGAGTCCATTCAATCCGAACGCGAACAACAAGATACTTTGCCAGATGTTCTGGACGAGGGCTCGCGACAGTCGTACCAGTCCGGGAAGCGGTCGCAACGGATCGCCTAACAGAACGATGTCTCCCGCCGCTGCTGCAAGATCCCCGCCTGCCGTTCCCAGCGCCAGCCCCACATCGGCGGTCGCCAAAGCCGGTGCGTCATTGATTCCATCGCCGACCATCGCGATCCGATGCCCTTCACGCCGCGATGCGTCAATCCAGCTCGCTTTGTCCTGCGGAAGTTGCTCGGTGGCAACGTGCGAAAACAGTTCCAGTGATTTGACGACCGCGTCGGCCGGTTGTGGCCGGTCCCCGGTTAAAAGGACAAACCGACGGATGCCAATTTCCTGCAACTCGTCGAGCACCTGTCGCGACTCGGATCGAATCGTCTCGCGAACACCGATGACTCCGATGACAGTCCCGTCGACCGCCACGACCAGCGGTGATTCACCCGCCGACTCGCGATCCTTCAGCAACACTGAAATCTCGTCTGAAAAATCAATTTCGCCGTGATCGAGGGCTCGCCGATTGCCAACCACGATCGTTGACAGGGACGACCCCGAAGCAGTCTGCGGGTTTGACGACGAAGCATCGACTGGCTCCCTGACAGCAGTGGCATTGGCGAGCAGAACTTCCGTCGAGATGGAAGCAATGACTCCGGCTGACGTGACTGCTTCGAATTCCTGCGGTTCCGGAATTGACAGGCCCAGTTTCTCGGCGGACTGGACAATAATACGGGCGATCGGGTGTTCGCTGTTTCGCTCGGCGATCGCGGCAATCCGGAGGACGTCGTTCGCGGCATATTGAGATGTCCTGGTAATTTCGCCCAACGCCAGTGAACCCTGGGTCAGCGTTCCGGTCTTGTCGAATACAAATGTGTCGACCGACGCGAGTCGTTCCAGAACCGCCGAACCTTTGACGACAACACCGCGACGAGCCAGCCATGCGAGCGAAGCCATCGCTGCACAGGGGGTAGCCAGAACCAGTGGACAAGGACAAGCGACGACCAGCACGGCCAGTGCGGGCAAATAGCCTGCCTGCCATGTCCCAAGTGCCACTCGCCAGCCAAGCAACGTCGCAGCTGCAGCAATCGCAACAGCTGGCAGAAAATATCTGGCCATGCGGTCGGCGGTTCGTTCAAGGTCCCCTTTGCGTGACATCGCGGTGCCGACGAGTTGAGCCACAGCGGCCAGTGCCGTTCCGTCCCCGATCGATTCAGCGACGACAGTCAGTGATCCGTACTGATTCAGAGTTCCAGCCAGAACCCGGTCTCCCGGACGTTTGTCGATCGGAAGGCTCTCACCGGTAAAAGGGCTTTGATCGACGACGGATTTCCCGGCGACAACGTGCCCGTCGACCGGAATCCGTTCTCCAGGCCGTACTGTCAAAACGTCTCCGAGACGGACATCGTTGATCTGAACATCCTGTTCGCGACCGTCGGAGCTGCGATGCACGATTTCGGGCCATAAATCAAACGTTTGTCTGACGGCCCAACGCGCGCGGTCGATGGTGTAACCCTCAACACTCTCGCCAATCAACGAAATCAGGACGACGAATCCCGCAGTCTGATGTTCGCCAAGTACGATCGCCGACAGACACGCCAAAGCGAGGGCCAGATCGGCTCCGAACCGTCCCGACAACAGGCCGTCGAGCGTGTGATAAAGAATTCGCGACCCGCCCAGAATCGCCGAAAGCAGTGCCAGGCGATATCCGAAGAGGCTCGCATTGGCCGCTGCGATTTTTGCCGACGCCGCCCCTGCTGAAAGGACCCAGTCTGCTACCAGCAACGCACTGACCAGCAGCGTCAAAAGATACAAGGGAGCCGACTGGTAGTGAAAACCAGGACGCACCGCGACATCGCTCGCGGAATCACCGCGAAACATTTCGGACGTCGACTGGGGAATGTAATGCATCGCTCCAAATCTCGATCAAACGGCGGCAATTTGCCCGCCCGCTTCTGTGCTGTGGAACTCAAATAGACTTTACGCGTTCTGTATTAATGCCATTGGCCCAAATATGTCGTCAGGGAATTAACACTCCTCGTTCGGCTGGTCGGTCGAATGTCTTTTCCGGTGAAATTGTCAAATCAAATGGTCGATCTCCCTCGAGGACAAACTTCGTTTTAGCGCTTTCAAGGACTTCTTTCAGCGTTACGAGACTCAGTCGATTCATGACGAGCTGTCGCGTGTCACGATAGGTTCGTCCGCTTCGTTCGGCATCGCGCTGAATCTGATTTGTCAGCGTCACGAATCTGTCGGCAGAACCCTGTGCGGCAGAGCGTTTCGACTGACGGTCTCGCTCGGCATCGTCCTGAAACTTCCTCGCGTCGGCCTGCGATTCAGAGGATTTCTTTTCGGCATACCCGCGTGCTTCGTGAATCGATCGCGCCATGTCCGCGCGCGCGTTTGAGACATCAAGGAATTCGGCTTTCGCTCGGGCGGGCGGTTCGGCACGATCAATTGTTACCTGCTCGACCTCGCAACCAAGTCGCCCTGCCCGAATCTGACTGCGAACGTCATTGAGCAAACGTCGATTCAGTTCGGCCAACCCCTGCGTATGGACGAAATCGACGCCACTGCGTGAAATCAGATCGGTGGCCGTCGTTTCGACCAGCAGCTGCAATCTCCGAATCGGAGAACGGTCACCGTACAACCACTCGGCAACGTGTTCCTCTGACACCCGGTACTGCACATTGATTTTCAGCAACAACAGATTCTTGTCGCCCGTCAAATAGGTTGAGGGCCGCGCAGCCGAAGTCGGCATCAGGAAATTCGGATCCGCCTCGACATCACCAAGAGTCAACGTCCGGACCTCGTGAAAATTGACGCGATCAACCCGAGCCAGCGGCCATGGAAGATCGAATTGCAACCCGCTCGAACGGGTTGGCAAAACGACGCGACCGAATCGACGGACGACCGCCTTTTCATTGGCCGGCACAATAAACAGTCCGGCCACGACACAGGCCGCAGC
>JANXOO010000007.1 GCA_025353525.1 Schlesneria sp.
GGTCGAGGCCCAGCAGGTGAAGAATTGTCGCGTGCAAGTCATAGATCGTTGTCGGACGATCGATCGCCGTATGTCCGAAATCGTCGGTCGCCCCGTAACTGAACGCCCGCTTGACTCCGGCGCCAGCCATCCATGTTGTAAACCCTCGAGGGTTGTGATCGCGTCCGCTTGCTCCTTTCTGGAATGTTGGCATCCGACCGAACTCTGTGACCCACACGACCAGCGTGTCATCAAGTAATCCCGTTCGATTGAGATCTTTCAGCAATGCTGCTGCTGGTTGATCGAGAATCGGTGCGTGAACTTCGTACTGCGATTTCAAAGTCTTGTGTCCGTCCCAGTTACCGACCCCTTCGCCCATCGCGTAAGACCCATTGAAGAGTTGCACGAAGCGAACTCCTCTTTCGAGTAGCCGTCGAGCCAGCAGGCAGTTCCGTCCGAAACCGGCTTTGACCGGATTGGAATCCTGGATTCCGTAGAGTGTCTGTGTTTCAAGACTTTCCCGGGACAGATCTGCGACTTCGGCCGCTTTGAGTTGCAATCGGGCCGCTAGTTCGTAGCTGGCAATCCGCGCCGATAGGCCCGATTCTCCGGGATGCATTTCCAGATGCCGCTCGTTCAGTCGCTTTAAAAAACGGCGTGTCGCGACTTCAGTCGCGGCCGGGATTTCCGAAGGACGAGCCCGATTGGCGATCGGTTTGTCGGCGTTAAACGGAGTTCCCTGAAATGCCGCAGGAAGAAACCCGCTGTTCCAGTTGTTCGAAGCCGCCTGAGGAACGCCGCGCGGATCCGGGATCGCTACGAAACTCGGCAGATCCGCCGATTCACTGCCGAGAGCATAACTGACCCAGGCACCGATGGCGGGAAAGCCGTCCAGTGTGAATCCTGTACTCATCTGATTCTCGGCGGGACCATGTGTATTACTTTTGGCCGTCATCGAGTGGATGAAGCATATTTCGTCGGCCAGTTCCGCCAGATTTGGAAGCAGGTCGGACACCATTTTTCCCGATTGGCCCCGTGGCCTGAACGTCCATTGGGGAGCGATCAGATTCCCCTGCTCGCCCTGAAACGTCACCAGTTTTTCAGCTCCAGGAAGCGGTTGCCCGTCGCGCTTGACCAGTTCCGGCTTGTAGTCGAACGTGTCGACATGGCTGACAGCTCCCGAACAGAAGATCATGACAACGCGGGAGGCGCGGGGAGTAAAGTGGGGCGAGCGAGCGGCCAGCGGGGCCTCGGGGCGAATCACAGGCCGGATCGGCGAACGCGGAGATTCGTCCGCGAACATTCGCTTTTCCGATGACAACAGCGATGCGAGGGCAATGCTTCCCAACCCGGTCGCCGCATCAAACAGAAATCCACGGCGATGGAATTCCGGATATTCCGAGATGCCTGGCGATGGAATCGAGTTCATTGGCGATACTCTGTGTTAATTGCCTGACGGTGCAACGACTTCTTCGTATCGCGTCGTAAGCCCGGCAGGCCGGAACGCGAAACGATGATGCCACGCGCGGTCTGGTTTGAGTCCATTGAGTAATCCAGCGACACCTGGAAACTGCCGCAGTCCGCTTCGAACGCGGAAGCGGACTCACAAACGAAGCCTCAATCAGGACCACGAGCAGTATATACTCATCGACCGGGCAACTGTCATTGTTTTCGGCTCTTCGCCAGAATCTGTGAGTAAAAGCAAGAGGGACCATTGGGGTCCCGGATGGAATTTCTGATGGGAGACAAGGCAAAAGAATGAATGTTGCTCGCGATGGTCACGATCGCACAGTCCGACACTGAAGGCGTCAAAGAGAGTAGCCAGGGTCAGAGCGAAGCGTAGACCCCCGGTCATCAACCCTCTCAACTCTTCGCACCTTGAAGAGGTGCCAGAACCAAACGGTCAGATGCCGTCCGACGAGACGAGATCGCGCCCCACAGATGATTTTCCTTTGGAATCGCGGTATTCGATCCGTTGCGGTGTTGCGATTCATGGCTTCTGGCATCCATTCCGGATGCGTGACGTTTGGGGCAGGCGTTCCGGTGGTCGAAACTTCGCTTTTACCACCGGCTGATATGACACGGATCACACTGCCGCAGGGACCTGAAACCGGGATCCGTTCAATATCACAAAGTAACGTCACGAAAACCGGCGGCATTTTCTGCCGGGGGATGTTGAATTCCACGAAGGCGGGTTATTTCTGTCCGTTTCATCTTCCGCAACCGTCAGCGTCCAGCTTGCGACGGCATGAAAACTGCCGTTATTATCCCGGATTGGCTCGACGAGCGGCACCTTGTCCGGCTTCGTCAAGTGAATCCGGGCCGCCAGGATATTTGCATGCAGGAACCACTCGTCAATTTGCGATCAAGGTCCGTTTTAACGGAACTGCTTTGTTCGTTGACCGGATTCTGCTCGCGAAATGCGTGGCTGACAATTGTCGTGGTGGTTGTTTCGGCGGTTGCTTGTGTCTGGTACACCAGCCAGAACCTGACGTTCAAAACCGACCGCGCCGATCTGATCAATCCGTCTGCAAAGTTCTATCAACGTTGGCTCAAATACAAGGAAACCTTCGGCGATTTCGATGATATCGTGGTCGTTGTCGAAGGCAAATCATCAGAATCGATCAAACGGGCACTCGTCGAAATCGGCTCGAAACTCGACACGCAACCTGACCACTTTGCCAACGTACTCTACAAGATTGACTCGACGGCACTGAGCAAAAAGGGGCTGCAATTCCTGCCTTCGGAAGTGCTCGAAGAGGGACTGGAACGACTCGATAATTACCGTCCTGTCCTGAACGGAAACTGGAACCGGATCGCTCTCGACGCAGTCGTGAACAGGTTGATTCAACAACTGTCCCGATTAAACGGCCAGCCCGACGCGGCGTCGCAACTGTTGCATCATACGGATGTGCTGGTCGCAAGTCTGATCAATACGTTGCGCGAACGTGACGAATTCACCAATCCCTGGCCGGAACTCCTGGCCGTTCCTGATGAGCTTCGAGACCAGCCTGAACCGGCGACGTACCTCATGAATGACTCAGGAACGATGGGGTTCGTGATGGCGTCGGCCGTCCACGACAAAGGGACGTTTGAAGGCCCCACGGTTGCTATTGATACCGTTCGCAGGTTGCTGAAAGACATCGCTCGCGAATTTCCCGATGTGCGGTTGCTGCTGACAGGAATCTCGGTTCTGGAAAACGACGAAATGCGCCGGTCGATGGCCGATTCGACGACCGCTTCGATCCTGTCGTTCGCCGGGGTTGCCATTCTGCTGTTTCTCGGATTTCGCGGAATCCTGCATCCATTACTTGGTCTGTTTATGCTGGCGATGGGTATGGCGTGGTCATTCGGATATACGACGCTTGTGATCGGACACCTGAATATCCTGTCGGTCTCGTTCGCGGCGATGCTGATGGGACTGGGAATCGACTTCGCGGTTCACGTCCTTTCCAGATACCTCGAACTTCGTCACGAGGGCTATGAACTGGTTCAGGCACTCGAATTGACAACCGACAGTGTCGGAGTCGGGATTATGACAGGAGCGATCACGACATCGCTCGCGTTCTTCTGCGCGACGTTGACCGATTTTCTGGGAGTCGCCGAACTGGGCGTGATTGCCGGAGGTGGTATCATGCTGTGCGCCCTGTCGGCCTTTACGATTCTTCCCGCGATCATCGCCGTCGCCGATCGAAAAACTCCGCTGAAAGAACTCCCCAGGCCATTTGGTGCTCAATGGTTGAGGTACGCGACGCGCCATCATCCGTGGATCGTTCTTGTACTATCGCTGATCATTATGGGTTACATCGGCCATCAGGCGTTCGACTGGTCTGGACGCTTCCCGATTCCGGCGGTGGTGTACGATCATAACCTGTTGCACCTTCAGGCAAGCGGATTGGAATCTGTCGAAGCGCAAAAGCACATCTTCGATTCCTCAAGTCATTCATTGCTGTACGCACTGTCGATCGCCGATTCGGCGGAAGAGGCCCGCGAGCTGAAACTGAAATTCGAACAACTCGGCTCAGTTCGACAGGTGCAGGAACTGGCTACTCGAATGCCCCGATCACAATCCGGTCAATCCACAGTTCTGATCCAGTCATTCCGGGATCGACTGGCGAACCTTCCTGAAGAACCGCCTGCTCCGAATGCGGCGAATCCGGCAGATATTGGCCAAAGTCTCGAAAAACTGCAGCAATTCCTCACTGGATCCCCCGATCAAAAATCAAAACAGATCGCAGCAGCAATCGAACCGTTTCTGGAACAGTTGGCTGAAATGTCGACGCGTGACCAGACTATGTTTCTCAGCGAATTTCAGTATCGGATGGCGTACGCGCTGCTGGCACAGTTTCGGGCAATCTCGGAAGCATCAAACCCGATACCGGTCAGCGTTAACGATCTGCCAGCGGCATTGCGATCTCGCTTCGTCAGCAATGATGGAAAGTGGTTGCTGCAGATTTATCCCAGGGACCAGATCTGGGATATGGAACCGCTTGAACGATTTGTCGCTGATGTTCGATCAGTCGACCCGGATGCCACCGGAACGCCGCTGCAAAACTTCGAGGCCGCTCGACAAATCAAAGCGAGTTACGAGATCTGTGCGCTTTACGCGCTCGGTGTCATTCTGATCACGCTGCTGATCGACTTCACCAAAAAGCAGAATCTGGCGTGGACATTCGTACCGCCGTCCGTCGCGATTGGTGTTCTGGGTCTGATGATGAAAAATAATTCGATCGACTTCAGTCCCGGATTGCTGCTGTTCACCTTTACCGGCGTTGCCTTTTTTCTGTCATTTCTTCAGGACCGAACCGCCGTCGGCGACAGTCTGCTGGCAATCGTACCTCCGCTGCTCGGGGCGGGAATGACATTTGGGCTGCTGGTGATGCTGGACATCCCGCTGAATCCCGCCAATTTGATCATTCTTCCGTTAATCCTTGGAATCGGCGTTGATAACGGAGTTCACATTTTGCACGATTTTCACTCGAAGCCGGACGAGGTCTACAGTACGTCCCCAAGTACGATCAATGCCATCATGTTAACCTCGACAACAACGATGGTCGGATTCGGGAGCATGATGGTGTCGGCGCATCGCGGCCTGTACAGCCTGGGTGCGGTGCTGACGATCGGCGTTGGCGCGTGCCTGTTTGTATCGCTGGTCACGCTGCCAGCCTGGCTGACGCTCATTTCGCGGCATCGGGGCGTGGCACCGACGAATGGTTTGGCGCTTCGCCCGGAATCGCAAGGCAAAGACGGCTCGCAGCCTGAATGACAGTAACCGGTTAACTGAGCCGTTTGGAGGATCTGAGCATCGACAAATAGCCGATGATTCCGACCAGGCTGAGAATCGTCAGGTATTCCGTCGGGCCGACGTGGTTCCACCAGTCGATCGCGTACTTCTGATAGAAGCGAAGGTAGTCATAGAAAGTGTCAACCATTGATCGCTCTCGCCACAAAACTTCATATTTCAGGTACAGGTATTCGGAACATAGGTCAAAAAAAGGCGAAACAAGGAAGGAAATATGCCAAAACAGAAGAATCCGCCGTTGTGCAATTTTTTAATCGCGTTTTATCGACACTGGCGCGTCGTATCACCACCGATCACGGCCCGGGACCGGCTCATTCTTTGTTGTCATTCAGCGGCGATTGATTCCTTCAGGCGGAAGCGGTATCTCTGGTGGCCTGTCCGCGATCGCAGCGAATGCTGTTTTTGCAATTTGTACTATTTGGGCGACCGGCAGGAACGGAAACACCGGTCGCTGAAAATCGGGGACCCCGGTGCGCCGGGGGGCTTCAAGGTGCCTGCCCCCGTTTTCAGCCAGTCAGTTTTCTACTGCCGGTCGCCTTGCTCAAACCGAAGTCCGCTTGAACTATGACCACTTGCCCTTTGAAATGTATTGTCGCTGCAACCGTTGTGATTCTGGCGGGAAGTACCGTTCAGGCTGAAATCGGTATCATTTCGACCGCGGACGCCAGGCAACTGATCGAGGCCCCGGACCCTGACAAAAGGCCCGTGGTGATCGATACACGCGGCGGTTACAAGGACTATTTTCGAGGTCACTTGCCGACGGCACATCACCTCAACTTCGATACATTGCGGGGGACGGAGCGCGGTGTTCCCGTTCAATATCTGCCAGATGACCTGACCAAAGTGTTACTCATACGCGCCGGCATCGACCGCAATCGCACCCACCTGATTTACGCAACAGGTGACAGACTTCCAAACGACGAAGTGTTAAGCGCCAGCATGGTGGCATATGTGCTCGAAAAGTTTGGCGTGGAGGACATCCGGATCATTGATGGCGGTCTTCCGGGATGGAAAAAAGCGAAATTTCCGGTCACGCAAGAGTATTTCGGAAATCCGTCAGGCACACTTCCGGAACAGGGGAAGCAGGACATCGCGATCGCGGTCGACGAATTGCTGGAGCGAAAGGCTTTGCAAGGCGTTGTACTGGTGGACGCCAGGCCAGCCAATGAATATCTGGGCGACGACGATGTCTGGCTGCGCAAGGGACACATCCCCGGTGCAATCAGTTTTCACTGGGCGCGGCTGATGGAACCGGAAAACACGCATCAGTTCCGGCCCTTGCCGCAGACAAAGGGCGAACTCGTAGCAGCGGGTCTCACTCCCGACAAGGAAATCATCGTTTATTGCGGCACGTCGCGTGAAGGAAGTCTGCTGCGGTTTTACCTTCGACACGTCGCCAAATATCCGAAAGTGCGACTCTACGAAGGTTCGTGGAAAGAATACGCGTCGCTCAAACAACATTCGGCCGAGACAAAAGAAATCAGGGGACGGTAAGGCCACCGGCGTGCTGACAACAACCCTCATTCTCGCCGTTTGTTTTGTCGCCTTCACGAATGGTGCCAACGCCAACTTCAAGGGAGTCGCCTCGCTTTATGGCAGCGGTACGACCACTCTTCGCGGAGCACTTTACTGGGGAACGGCGATGACATTCGCGGGTTCCATTGCTGCTGCATTTTTTGCAGAGGGACTTCTCAAAAAGTTCAGCGGCCGAGGGATCGTTCCTGATATGCTGGTTCAGTCGCCACAATTTCTGGTTGCGGTGGCGATTGGCGCGGCACTCACCAGTTTTTTCGCAACACGCTATGGCTTTCCGGTCTCTACAACGCACGCACTGGTCGGTGCGCTGACGGGGGCAGGATTGGCGGGCAGCGGGACCGACGTGAACCTCGCCGCGCTCGGAAAAAACTTCCTTTACCCGTTGTTTTTCAGCCCGATCCTGGCAGTGGTGCTGGGAAGTTTGGTCTTCCTGATTCTGAAGGCTGTGAGACTGGCCCCGGATCACCGTACACCGACGCTCGATGTTCTGCATTATCTCAGCGCGGGAGCGGCAAGTTTCGCCCGGGGCCTTAACGATACGCCGAAGATGGCAGCCCTGTTGATGGTCGCTCCTGGCGTTGACGTACGATGGGGCTTTCTCGCCGTTGGCGCGATCATTGCTGTTGGCGGATTGCTCGACGCCGACCGGGTCGCAGAAACGCTCGGCAAGAAAATCACCGCGATGAATCCCGGGCAGGGCTTCGCTGCCAGTCTTGTCACAGCCGGACTGGTGACGACGGCGAGTTTCCACAGTCTTCCTGTCAGCACGACTCACGTCAGCGTAGGATCGTTGCTGGGAGTGGGCGCGACAACCCGGCAGGCGAGTTGGCGTAAAGCAGGAGAAATTGTGCTCGCCTGGATCA
>JANXOO010000021.1 GCA_025353525.1 Schlesneria sp.
TGAATGTACCCGATCACCCGGTTATCGGCGAAAGCCTCCTCGATTTCCCTCCGACTTACCCGCCGAGGCCCGTGCGTCCCCAGTTCCTCGTCGCTGAAATAGAGCAAGAATAGCCTATCGCTACAGATCGAGCGCCATTCCAGCTTCTCGGCAAAATGCGGCTGCGGCTGGCCCAATGGTCATCCAGCGTGTTTAGCCGGGCCTACCCGTCGCTGTTCTAAACTGAACGCCTTTCACGACTCACCCTATTTAGCTTTATACGCAGCGGAGCGCCTTGACGAACACATCACACATTCATAACATTCAAATGTTTGAATCTATGAATTGATGGAGTCGCTCCATGCCGCACCGAGCCTTAGTGTCGAAGGAACTTGCCGACTTCTTGAGCGTCCTCTCACATCCGCACCGCATCCGCATCATCGAAGAGTTGCGGGATGGAGAGCATGACGTGAATTCGCTGCAAGAAGCACTTGGAATCAGCCACTCCGGCGTATCGCAACACCTGATGGTGCTGCGTGCAAACCGGCTGGTTTCCGAGCGGCGAGAAGGACGCCGTGTCTTCTACCAGCTTCGCCAGCCTGAAATTGCCACTTGGTTGATGGAGGCAACCCGGTTCCTGGAACAAGAATCTGCGACCGCAGCGGAGCTTCGGAAAGCGATTGAAAAGACTCGCAAGAATTGGTCAGGAAAATGAACGTCATCGTGACGGAGTGATCGCAATGAAATGAAGCCCGCTCACCAAAAAGGTAACGAGGACCCATGCAAAAGTTGATTCAAGGCATTCACCAGTTCCAGGGGAAGAGTTTCCTGCCGCTTCAAGGGCTGTTTGAGCAATTGGCGAAGGGTCAGAATCCCGAAACTCTTTTCATCACCTGTTCCGACTCCCGAATCGACCCCAGTTTGCTGACGCAAGCCAAGCCCGGCGATCTGTTCATTCTTCGCAACGCCGGGAACATTGTGCCACCGCACGGTGCGGGCAATGGCGGTGAAGCGGCGACCATTGAATTCGCAGTGGCCGCTCTTGGTGTCAAGGACATCATCATTTGCGGCCATTCCCACTGCGGGGCGATGCAGGGTTTGCTGAAACCGGATCAGGTCGCCGCACTTCCTGCCGTCTCGTCATGGCTCTCCCACGCCGAGACTACCCGCCGCATCATGCGAGAAAATTACGGCCATCTGGAAGGGGAGCGTCTGCTGACTGCCACCGTTGAAGAGAATGTCCTTGTGCAACTGGAGAATCTACGGACGCTTCCCGCAGTCGGCTCACGTCTCGTCCGTGGCGACCTGCACTTGCATGGATGGGTCTACAAAATCGAAACCGGCGAAGTGTTTGCCTACGACGTGGAAAACGCTCAGTTCGTGAAACTTGCGGAGTATAATCCGCCGATCGAAGCCAACGTGCGGCGACGGACTACCCACGTCATTTGAGCAACCCGCATGAGGTATTCGGTCCATGCGCCGGGATGGAAAAAAGGGGACATTCTACTTAAACGTTTAAGTAGAATGTCCCCTTTGTATTTTCCGTGAAGGGATCGTCACCCGGCAGAAAGCAACGACGTACCACGCGATCCATCACATGCACAATTGCTACTTCTTCGGCAGAGTGCGGGCCGCTGGTCAGTTGTGTCTCTCAGGCACCGCACTACACCCTTAATTACCGAGCGTCTGGTCGCTTCAACTCGGACAGCACGGTTTCAATTGCCTTCGGCTCTGGAGGCTTCACGAGATGATGGTTGAACCCGGCTTCCGCCGTGCGGCGGCGGTCCTCCTGCTGTCCCCAACCGGTCAGCGCTGCCAGCACGATCTTCTCCAGGCCCGGCTGCTGGCGCAACCGACGAGCAACTTCGTAGCCGTCCATCCCCGGCATCCCGATGTCCAGGAACACCACGTCGGGCGTGTAGGTCGTCGCCATCTCCAGTGCCGCCATGCCACTGAATGCGACCCGGACTTCGTGGCCTTGCAGCTTGAACAGCATGGCGAGGCTGCTGGCGGCGTCCTGGTTGTCGTCCACAACCAACAAGCGGAAGCCGGAAGGCGGCGGCTGTTGTGGCTGCTGGCCCATCACCCGGCCATGATCTGGGTCACTTTGCTGCGCCGAGATCGGCAACCGGATCACAAACTCGCAACCCTCGCCTAACCCTCGGCTGCGGGCTTCCACACTGCCGTGGTGCATCTCGATAAGGTTCTTCACAAGCGTCAGTCCGATCCCCAGCCCACCCTGCGCCTTCGTGGAGGCATGATCGACCTGGACAAACAACTCGAAGACGTGCGGAAGCATATCCGGGGCGATTCCAATCCCGTTATCTCGAACCGACACGACCGCCTGATCGCCGTCTCGCCGGGCCGTCAGCCAAATGTGGCCGTTCGCCTCGGTGTACTTCGCTGAGTTGGTCAAGAGATTGCCGACAACCTGCGTCAGACGAACAGGGTCGGCATCGAGCAGAAGTGATTCGGTCGGAACCGAGATGTCGAGTTGGTGGTTCTGGACCTCGATTAACGGTTTCGCCGTCTCAACCGCACTGGCAACAATTGCGGCGAGTTCCACCGTCTCCCGACGAAGCTCAATCTTGCCTCGCATCACACGGGACACATCCAGCAAATCGTCCACCAGCCTGACGAGATGATGGACTTGCCGTTCCATCATCTCCCTGATCTGCTGGACGGTCGCCGCATCGACCCGTGGCATCTTGAGAATTTGCAGCGAATTGCGAATCGGGGCCAACGGGTTGCGCAGTTCATGGGCCAACGTCGCCAGAAACTCATCTTTGCGCCGGTCGGCATCCCGAAGCGCCTGCTCCATTCTTTTGATGTCGCTGATGTCGGTGTTCGTCCCGAACCAATAGAGGATGCGGCCCTCGTCATCTCGCAGCGGATTGACCCGTGTAAGGAAGGAGCGGAACGTGTCGTCTGCGCCTTTCAGCGGGAACACCATGTCGAACGCCTCGCCACTGGCGATACACCCCTTCCACCCCTCCAACACCTTGGGTAGCTCTTCCGGGTCATGGACCGACTGCCAGCCCCAGCCCTCCATTTGCTCCGGCGTTGTCCCGGTGTACTCGTACCAGCGCCGGTTGTACCAAAAGATGTAACCGTCCGGGCGGGCCATCCACGCCAGTTGAGGGATCGTGTCGGCCAGCAAACGCAGCTTTTCTTCGCTCTCCTTGAGGGCGGCGTTCGCCCGCCCCAACTCCTTCGTGCGTTCCTCGACCCTTCCCTCAAGTTCATCACGAGCCTGCCGTAGCGCCGGCTCGGCCTGTTTGTGGGCCGTGATGTCCTGCATCGACACGACCGCTCCGAGCTTGATACCTTGCGTATCATAGAACGCCTGTCCGCTCGCCAAGACTGTCCGGGGCGGCATTCCTACCGGAGCAATTACCATCTCGGCATCGTGTACCCGCTCGCCCCGGAACGCCCGGTAAAGAGGCACATCCTCTTTCGTCATCGGCGTCTGGCCGTCTGGCCGATACAGGCGATACCGTCCTGCCCACTGATCAGGCGGGATGGTTTCTTCAGTTAAGCCGTGCAAGTTACGGGTCACATTATTAAACAAATTCAGCAGGCCCTGAGCATCGCAGGCAACGATTCCCGTCTGGACGTTTTCCAGCAGCGCCTTCATGAACTCATTGGCCCGCACCAGTTCGGCGGTGCGCTGACTGACTTGGTGCTCCAAATTACGGTGCGCTTCGAGGAGTGCCTGTTCAGCCAGATGGCGGGCCGTGATGTCCTCGTGGATTAAGACCACTTCTCGAACTTGACCCTTGCCGTCCTTAAGTGGGTAGATCACCGCCGAGAGCCAACGGCGAGGGTCTTCGTGCTGCGTGATGTCGGGAATCGTATCGTTCGGGTTGTATTCGATAGCGGGGATACGGGCCGTCTGACCAGCGAAGCCCTGATGGATGTAGTGAAGGACGCCTCTGGCCTCCAGTTGTCGGTCTTCGAGGATGTTGTAACCCTCGATCTGCTCGAATCGGACGCCCCATATTTCTTCCCAAGCCCGATTGACTCGAATCGTGCGTCCATCGGACGAAAAAACCTGGATGCTAAAGGGGGCTTGCTCCATCAGACTTTTGAATTGTTGCTCGCTGCGTTGCACGAGTTCATCTGCTTGAATCCGTTGATCCTCGGCCTGCTTCCACTCCGTCCGGTCCCGCATAATCTTGGCAAAACCCCGGAGCTTTCGGTTTTCGTCCCACAGGGGCGTCAACGTCCCGCCGCACCAGAAGCGGGAGCCGTCCTTGCGGACGTGCCAGCGGTCGTCGTTACCCCGGCCTTCCTTCAACGCCTGTTGCATCTCTCGTTGCGGGAAGCCATTCTCGATGTCCTCCGGGGTAAAAAAGACGGCGATTGACTGCCCGATCATTTCCTCTTCCCGATAACCGAGCATCCGTTCGGCCCCTGGATTCCAACTTTCTACCCGTCCCTCCGGGTCAATGACGAAGATGGCGTAGTCCTTGACGTTCTCCACCATCAGCCGAAAAAGCTCGCCCTCAGCCTCCTTCCAGCTTTTTCCCTGTTGTTGCGCCATAATCGCCAGTTCTCTTGTTAATTGTCATCAAGACTAACTCCGGTGGGAGCCTCGCATGGTGCGGAAGCAAGTATTTTAGCAGATTGGGCCGACCAGGAGCAGAGTCACGACGATGCTGCCAGCATTTGTCCCGCTCGCCAAACGCTTATCCGAACGGTCAGCCAGTCGATCCAAATAGCAACATTGCAGTCGCAGAATGGCGATGCAAGCGCGAGGATGAACCATCCGCCGAAGTACCGATCCGTCACCACCAGGTCGCCGGACCCAAGTTTAGCGAACAGAGTGCGGAACAG
>JANXOO010000308.1 GCA_025353525.1 Schlesneria sp.
GCGCGCCTTGGGCGATCGCGTGACGCCTGAGATGCTGTCGTATTTCGCTGGCGATCTCGATGCCAATGGTCTTGATGATCTCGTTATTCTGGGCAAGCATGAAACGATTCTGTTCCATCAGACTTCAAAGGGTGTCTTCGATACTCCGAAACGATTGATGAATACCTCGGACAAGCTGGGGTTGGCTCAGATTGCGGATCTGGATGGCGACGGCAAATCCGACTTGTGTTACCTGGCGGGTGAAGGATTGACCCGCGTTCTGGGCGCACGGTTGCAGCAATCGAACGGGCAATTGGGACCGGAATACGTCTTCGATCTCGAACGGCCTCGAGCCGTTTCACTGAAGGATGTCGACGGGAAACCGGGTCAGGAAATTCTGACGATCGATTCCCGAACCGGTCGGGTGAAACTGCTCAGCGTCGAGCAAAAACTCCTTGGCGAAAACGAATTACCGGAACGGCTGATTCAATTCGGGTTCGGAAAACAGGGCTCGGGCAAGGATCGCGACCTTGCTGTTGGCGATTTCGATGGTGACGGGTTAAGCGATCTGGTGGTGACAGATCCCGATGCATCGCGGATGCTGTTTTTCAAACAAGTCAAAGGGCAGGGCCTGGAGATGGGGGTTGCGTTTCCAAGTCTGTCCGGTTCAGACCAGATCCGTGCCGCCGATCTTGACGGCGACGGAAAGTCTGATCTGGTGGTCCATAGCGGTGCCGAGAAAACACTCGGCGTGAGTCGATTCCATGAGAATCGGCTGACATTTCCTCAGTCGATACCTACCGATGCCGATGCATCTGTGATCGAACTGGCGGACCTGGACGGCGATGGAAAAATGGAATTGCTGTTTGTCGCCAAAACCAAAAAGGAAAAGTCATCCGAGTACTCGTTGCATGCGATGAAACGCTCTGCCAAAGACGAATGGCAGCCCTTCAAGTTTGGCGACAAACCATCAGTCGTACTCGAACTGAAGGGGGCTCCCGAGCGACTTTTGCTGACGGATGTTACAGGCGACGAACGTCCGGAATTCCTGATTTTTCAGGGTTCAAAGCCACCCCAATTATTCGGTTTGAATCCCGAAGGAGTCCCTGCTGAAATCGTTACGACGGGAAATCTTGGCGTCGGAACGGTCGCAGCCGGGGCTGTCAGCACCTGTTCGCTCGGGGGAAAGAAAGGTTTACTTGTCGCACAAGAGAATTTTGCCCGGCATATGGTCCTTAGCCCGCAAAAGCGATGGGAAGTGGCCGATCAGTTCAATATCACCGAGTCCAATTCAAAAATCGCTGCCGGAACCGTCATCAATCTGAATGGCGAAGGCGATGTCGAAATTGCACTCGTCGACAGCGGGCTTCACAAGTTGCGAATACTTCGGAAAGTCGACGGAAGTTATCAATCGTGGAAAGAGATCGATATTGGCGATTTTTCGCTTAAGGCACTAAAGGTTGCCGATTTGAACGGCGATCGGCATGACGACCTGATTCTGTTCGGACCGGACAAATTCGCAGTTCTTTTCGCTGGTGGAACCTCGCCGGCACTGAAAGAATTGGCAGCATTCGAAAGTCAGCTCGAAAAAATCTATCCGACCGATGTCGTGGCGGGCGATTTAAATGGCGACGGCCACGTCGACTTGGCCATGACTGATACGAAAAGCCATTTTGTCGAGATCATCCAGTACCGCCCGACCACTGGATTGATGCACGCGCTGTATTTCCGGATTTACGAACAGAAGTCGTTTCACAACGAAGACAGCAAAGATACGGAACCGCGCGAGGCGTTGATTGCCGATGTGACGGGCGATGGCCTGGCCGACCTGATCCTGCTCGCGCACGACCGGTTACTCGTTTATCCTCAGGATCGCGGGAAATAAATTGACTTGGTCCGCTCAGTTTGGCGTCACTCGAAAGATTCGAATTTGCATCGCCGCCTGTGGCGAACGAAATACTGTCGCGTTATAGTCGTGAACAACGAATAACGGGCATCGCACGCCTTCAGCCAATTTGCACAGAGGAACTTCGCCATGAACAAAAGCATTCACGACGAACACGATACGTCGTCGGGCGATTCGGCACTCAAAATAAACGAACTGAAAGACCCCAATGTCCTCAGGATTTACCAGACGGGCGAACTGACTGTCGTGGGGTTCGGTGGTAAGGACGTTCCCAATGAAGTCTGTATTGCGGCCTATCGCGACCAACTTTTCCAATTGATTGCAGAACATCACTGTAAAGTGATTGCCTTCGATCTGACAGGAGTTACACTGGTGCCAAGCGGAATGCTTGGGGTTTTGATTTCGTTGCGAAGCAAAGTCGAACGGGTCGAGATCTATAATCCCTCGGTGGATGTTCGTGAGGTGTTGCACATGACGCGTCTGGAACAACTGTTTGACATTAAAGAGATTGCGCTGTAACAGAGTTCGTAATGCACTTTTCGAGTCTCCAGAAATTTCAGAACTATTTGATCTCGACAAAACTGGTCGAATCATCGCAGCTCCAGGATTGCATGATTCGGTTGCAGTCGCGAGGCCCGAGCATTGACGGATTGATTCGCGAGCTTGAATCGCGGCATTTCCTGACACCGTACCAGATTACGAAACTCGGAAAACGCGATGTCGAAGGCCTGTTATTAGGTCGGTTCAAGTTGTTGTACCGCAACGCGTCGGGCAGCTTCGCTCGTGTATTTCGTGGTTGTTCCGTCGACGATGGGCGGATGGTCGGCATCAAAGTATTGCGGTCTCGCTGGGCCGAGGATCCGCGTAAAGTCGCTTTGTTCCAGCGGGAAGGCGAGTTGGGGAAGCAGCTCAAGCACAAAAATATCGTGCCGATTTATGAAGTCGGATCGGAAGGAAATCAGCACTATTTGACGATGGAATTCGTCGAAGGGGGCAATTTTCGCGAACTGATCAAAGCTCGCGGAAAGTTTTCGATCCTGGAAGCAACCCGCTACGCTCTGGATATTGCCGAAGGGCTGGAATACGCCCTTTCAAGCGGGGTGACTCATCGCGATCTCAAGCTGACGAACGTGTTGCTCAGCTCGCAGGGTGTGGCAAAACTTGTCGATTTCGGATTGGCCGGTCAGGACGCAACGTTGCGATTAATCGACGAAGAAGTCGATCGGGCCGTCGAGTATGCAACCCTTGAACGAGGCAGCGGGGCCCCCGACAACGATGCTCGCAGTGACCTCTTTTTTCTCGGTGCGATCTATTACGAATTGTTGACGGGAAATCCGCCCTGGACCCCTTCAAAAAACAAGGAGGATCGACGCAAGTTCGGTCGATATCGCGACATTCGTCCGATTCATGAAATCTCGCCGGCGCTGCCACCGAATGTGATCAATATCGCTGACAGACTATTGCGCATCAATCCGTACGAACGCTATCAGAATCCGACAGCAGTCGTTCGGGACTTGAAGGCCGTCCTTGCCGGTTTCGTCGCGACAGGCAGCGATCCGACTGCGTTAGCGATACCCGCCAAGCCAGCCTCGCCAACAATCCTGTGTGTGGAAGAGCGATTGCGCCAGCAGGATTCGTTGCGACAATACTTCACGAAACACGGCTACCGCGTCTTGCTGCTGCGTGACTTTGATCGTGCGATGATGCGACTTCAAACGGACCCACCCAAGGGACTCGTGTTAATGGGCGACTCGTTGGGAAACGCCGCTCAGGAACTCTTTCAGAATGCCGTTTCCGCTTGCGATCAGGCGGGGACTGTCGTCGTACTGGTGTTGTCAAAAGACCAAAAGGAACTCAAGTCGACGATCGCCGAGACCGAAAAATCCCGCGTTTTGTATGAGCATCCGGTGACGTTAAGAAATATCCGCAAAGCGCTCGAACACCTCTGGAATCCGTCGAGTTGAAGTGACTGACTTACCGGGTGAGTTGTGCAAATTCAGGATCGGCCAGACCGTTACATGTCGTTCGACGGCTCAACTTCACGCTTTGACCGAATACGTGGTGAGGCGTTTCATCACTACGTGTTTCGCTTTGTAAACAAGTTGTTTGCACTGTGAAACGTGAAAAGCGTTCGAGTCATACATTCCGGCACTGTTCTGCTGACACAATCCGCGTTACTGGAACTGTCCAGTGGATTACTCGGGAATGGAACAAAAATTGCGTTGAAGTACGTCCCGGTATTATCGGATGAAACAAAGAAACTGCGCAGAGCTTGCGCCGGTTTTGGTAACAGGGGCAAAAACCCGTTTTACGAATATTGCAGGTGACTTCATGAAATCAGACGAATCCAGGCTCGAACAAAGTTTCTTCGAACATCATTCGACGAAGGTCGACAAAAGCGTCGGTTTCCTTGTGATCGGATTGGCCGCAGCACTGTTGTTTTCTGCATTCCTGTTCGGGATGACTCAGATTCATTCTGCTTCAAGCCGTACCACCGGAGGCGATCATTCGCCGATTGCGGTTTCTGAACCGACACCGGAAATCGGTGACACCCTGGAAACACGTGAAGTACCGATCAGTCGAACAAGTAACTGACCGATTCGTTTCGGTGGATCCGCCGAATCGCTTCACCCAGCAGCGGAGCGACCGAAATGACGCGAATATTCGGCAACGTCTGCTCGGGTTTGAGTGCAAGGCTGTTCGAGACGACGATTTCCACGATCGGCGCGGACTTCAGCCGCGCCGTCGCTTCGCCACAGAAGACGGGATGCGTCGCACCGACATAAATCTTGCTGGCACCAAACTGAGCGACCGTCCGTACCGCTCCGACCATCGAACCGGCTGTCGTAATCATATCGTCGAAGATGATGGCCACCTTTCCTTCGATCGGTCCGCCGATCAGATTCTCTTGCCGCGTCTCGAATGCATTCGACCGACGCTTGTCGACGATTGCGAAGCTTCCACCCAAATGTTCAACGTGCTGCAGCGAACGCTTGATGCTCCCTTCATCGGGACTGACGATCACCAGATTTTCCGTCGGAAGATTCAGCGATCGAAAGTAATCGTCAAGGATTGGTGATGCATAAAGATGGTCAACGGGACAATCGAAAAATCCCTGAATCTGGGCCGCGTGAAGGTCCATGGCGAGCACCCTGTCGGCACCCGCTTTGGTGATCAGATTGGCGACCAGTTTTGCCGTGATCGGAACGCGCCCCATGTCTTTACGATCCTGGCGAGCATATCCGTAATACGGGATGACAGCCGTAATCCGCGCGGCGCTCGCCCGTTTGCACGTATCGATCAGAATCAGCAGTTCCATCAGATTCTCGTTCACCGGCGGTCCGGTTGGCTGCACGAGAAAGACATCGCGGCCGCGTACGTTTGTATCCAGCCGAACCGAGATTTCTCCGTCAGGAAAATTATCGAGCGTTACGGAACCGAGTTCGATACTCAGGTACGCCGCAATTTCGGCCGCGAGCTTTGGATTGGCTCGACCGCTGAGAATACAAAGTTCGTCATACATGAATTCGGAAATTCGGCCTAAGTCGTGTGATGTCTGCAATCGCCAGGGAATATCCGGATTGTGGTAGCGGAACCGGCCAATGGACCTGTCGGAGCAGGGCCCGGAATCGCAATCCGTCGCCGCATTCTGAGAGAAGCTTGCCCCGGAAGCAAGCCCGCCACCTGTTACTTTCTCCGGCTGAGGTTGAGCGAATCACGGTAGAAATGTACAATCCAGAATTAGAATCGCAGCAACAGACAAGGAAGTCGCATTGATTCTCACGCGTTCCATTCGGCGCAAACTGGTGATCGGGCTTGCGCTCGTCTTCGCCATGCTTTTGCTCCTTTCGGTCGCAGGACTGTCCGCGATCTGGGCTTATTGGGGTCTGATCGATGATCTGCGTTCGAGTCGCAATAGCGATCCGCAACAGACGGATCTGCTGAACGCCATAGCCGGGCTTGCCGAGCCAATGGTCGGGTCGATTTCCCGGCGGCAGGACGACGGATTGCCTTCCGAACACATGCTGCCGACATTCGAGGAATCAGAGTTCGGGAAGGATCTGTGGAAAGAGCAACCGGACCATCGGGTTCTTCATCTTGACCCCGATGGCGTCGCACTGGACCCCAATGTGACCCGCCTGGGCCTGATGTTCCACAAGGCACTGTGGGACGAGCGAATCAGCAAAGCACATAACGAACTGGCTGAATTCCGCAGGCGATGTTCGAACCAGCTGAAATTCGGTACGCAGCAACGAATCCTCTCAGACAGAAGCCTCGACCAGATCTGGCATCGACTGTCCGAGCTGGAAAAAAGGCCGAAAATGGCCCGTAAATTCGATGAACACCTCATCGGCACAATGTTACTCGATGTGGCTCAATTGGAAACGCTCGTTCGCCAGATCCCCTTCAAAAAGAATTCCATCGAGTCCGCACTCCGCGCCTCGGAGAATGAAATCCAGTGGCGACTGTGGCTGATCGGTTCTCCGACAGCGATTGTCCTCGCGTTGTTCTTCAGTCTGACTTACTTCGGCTATCACTGGATTCTGATTCCGATTCGTCGTCTGCACGAAGCGGCA
>JANXOO010000054.1 GCA_025353525.1 Schlesneria sp.
CCCCAGGCCGAAAGGGAACTGATGCCGACAAGACTTTTCGATATGATCATGAGCAGCACCAATGACCTGACTGCCAGCGGCGTCATGATGCGACTGGCATTATTGGCCGCATCGATGTTTGCCACGATTCATATGCTGTCGCTGTGGGGAACCAAATATGGTGACAACAATACCTCGGCCAAATCCTTCTTTCTTTCGCTCGTTTTGCACGTTTGCTTCGGGCTTGGCTGGGTGACCGTTGCCGAGAGCTACCCTCGTCGTATGATCGGCATCGCCGCCGAGACGACTCAGACCGCGATCACGTTTGTTGACACGGACGATGTTGCGCCCCAAACCGGCACGAACAAGCTTCCGATTTTCAATTCCGGACCCGTCAATTCCGCATCACTCCTGTCTCGCGATCCACGTGGGCGGTCGAAGATTGATCGCGATGCACAGACACCGGAACTCGATTCACCGGAAATCGACAAGTCTCCCGTAACGACAATGGAACCCGAACTTCCTGACTTCGCGACGCAAGAAGACGAGCTGGCACCCGGCCTCGAACAATCGACATCCGCGGCATCAAGTCCCTCAAAGGCGGCCACATCGAGTACTTCGGCGATCGACGAACCGACACCTGTCTCCCGACCGGATGTCAGTGCAGCGGCAACATCGCGGCCAAAAACCGCTCGTTCTGCGGAATCGGGCGAAATGATTTCAGCGCCCCGGATCAATCGTGGTGCAGCGTCAAGGCAGACTCCTTTGATCGAAGAAGGGGCGACGATGGCGTTTTCAGCGGAAAACGACAGCGGTGCTTTGCCAAAGCCGCAGGGCCCGCCCAGTAATGATGCCATTCGTCGTCCGGGAAGTCCTGACCCGACAGATGTCGTCGATTCGAGTGCCGGATCGGGCGCAGACGGAACGCGCAACAATGCGGGAACCTCGGGACCTCGACGACAACAACGAATCCCGCGATCAAGTAACCAGACAGGCGATGGTTCGGACGATATGTCGACTCGCCCCACGATTGCCAGCCGGCCTGCGTCGATCGGTCGGCCGACAGATGATGCCGTTGCCATCAACCGCAGTTTGTCGAACGAAACTTTCGATGAATCGCAACAGCCAACGATTGTGAAATCGAAAACACCATCAATGTCGCGAGCTCCGGCACGGGCTCCGGAAACATATCAGGCCCGTTCACTGGGACAACGCATGGCGAATGTCCTGAAGCACGGCGGTTCCGAGGAATCGGAAAAGGCGGTCGAAAACAGTTTGAAGTGGCTTGCGAGTGTTCAAGAACGGAACGGAAGCTGGTCGTCTGCAAAGTACGGAGGCGGTGTCGCCAAATCGGATCCGCAAGAGCCCGGGATCGACCGGAAGGAAGGCGGAAAGTTTGCGGATACAGGAGTCACCGGACTTGTCCTGTTGTCATTTCTGGGTGCGGGTTATACGCATGAACGAGGCCCATACACCGCCGAAGTTCGACTTGGAATCGATTGGTTGATCTCAAGGCAGCAAACCAACGGATACCTTTGTGGCAACGCCACTCATTACGACCAGAATTACTGCCACGCGATGGCGACGTTCGCGCTGGCGGAAGCATATGCCATGCAAAAAGATGGTGGTGATTTTCCGGAGTTGCGAACCGCCGTCGAACGGGGAGTCCAGATGATATCGGACTTGCAGAACGACGATGGGGGTTGGCGATACGGTCGGCGTGAGAAGAGAAGCGATATGAGCATGTTCGGCTGGCAATTGATGGCTCTGAAAAGTGCCGTGAACGGGGGAATCCCGGTACAAGACAAAACACTTCGAAAAATGGTCAAATTTCTGGAATCGCAAAGCCTGGGCGAATTCGGCGGATTGGCGGCCTACCGAACCGCAGGAGCCGAAGGAAAACCGACACCCGCGATGACTGCCGAGGCCCTCTTTTGCCGACAGATGTTTATTGCCCGCACAAACGATGAAGCGAGTCAGGAGGCGGCGACCTACCTGAGAAAACATCTTCCTCGAGTGACGGAATACGACGAATACTACTGGTATTACGGCACGCTGGCGATGCACAATCTGGACAACGAACAGTGGCTTGAATGGAACGATTCGTTGCGAGACATGCTGATTTCGATGCAGCGACAGGATGGCCCCCTCGCGGGAAGCTGGGAGCCCCGAGGCAAATGGGCCGGGATCGGTGGTCGGCTCTATTCGACCGCGCTGAGCACATTATGCCTGGAAGTCTATTACCGGTATGCGACGATTGCCAAGCCGGAAAATTCCCGATAATTCATGGAATTTGACGACTCTGGATTCAAGAAAAGATGTCAGAAACCGAATAATCGCAATTCAGAGAAAACCCGAAATTGCCAAAATACGGTGCCTGCCACGAATGGCACTGCCGGTTGCTGTATAAGGAGTTACGACAAATCGTGACACGAGTATAAAAATGTGCGTTTTCGTGGTTGCCGCGCACGGTGAGCAGCCAGGCACCGAGGCCCGAATGATTTTTGTCGGTGGTCATGTTTTTTTTGAAGCGAATGAATAAGTGGGGTTGGTAATGA
>JANXOO010000104.1 GCA_025353525.1 Schlesneria sp.
GAACACACGGGCAAAGCCTTTCTCGGATTAACGTTTAATTGCGCTCGGTGTCACGATCACATGTACGATCCGATCACCCAGACCGAATATTATCAGTTACGAGCGTTCTTCGAACCGCATGACATTCGCACCGACCGGGTACCGGGTGAAAAAAACACCGACATCGATGGTCTGGTGCGGATTTATGACGCGATTGCGACTGCCGAAACACTACTCTTCGTCCGCGGCAACGAAAAAACTCCCATCAAGGATCAGCCACTTTCTCCACGCATTCCAGGCGTCTTTGGTACCACGGAATTGACGATCGAGCCGATCGCCATCCCTGCAGACGTATCTTATCCGGGATTGAGGGAATTCGTCGCGAAAGAAATACTCGCAGCAGCAGAGGCCGCACTGCGCGCGGCAACGACGGTACAAGTTAACTCGATTGCCACACTCGCCACCGCGAGGGGCCAGTTGACTGCGTTTCAAAAGAATCCGCCGCCAGCCACGACTGATCCAAACCAGCCGACGATATTTCCATTAAAAACGGCGTTGGATGCTGCGGAATGGAATGCGCGTCTGGCGGAAAAGAAACTCGCGATCGCCGCCGTGGAACTCGAATTCGCAACACGTCGCATCGCGGCGGACCGCGGCAGTTTCGCATCGCCGCCAGCCGACAATGCCCGAGACTTGTCGCTGGCCGCGGGGCAGGCCGAACGCATGCTCGGAGTTCTGCAAGAAGAACTGAAATGTGTGACGGCGGTGCAAGCACTTGCGAGGGCAAAGGCCGCGCTGCCAATGACGGATGCGCCCGTGGATGAGGCAAGGACCAAGGCCGTCACGGATGCCACCGCAGCCTTGATGGCCGCCCAGGCCGCGGTCGATACCGCGCAGCAAGTCGCTTCGGAACCGTTTCAGAACTACACGCGATTCACGCCCGTCTATCCTGGGACGAGCACCGGTCGTCGCCTCGCCCTCGCGCGCTGGATCGCCAGCACCGGTAATCCGCTGACCGCCCGCGTCGCCGTCAATCACATTTGGATGCGTCACTTTCACAGGCCACTGGTGCCAACCGTCTTTGACTTCGGTGTGAATGGCAAGGCTGCTTCACATCCCGAATTACTCGATTGGCTGGCGTGTGAATTGATGGAGAGTGGTTGGAATCTGAAACATCTGCACCGACTGATCGTGACCAGTCAGGCCTATCAATTGGCATCAAGTGCGACGGGCGAGCTGGCAGCACGCGTTGCGGCCAATGTCGCGGTTGATCCCGACAATCGCTGGCTGTGGAAACAAAACAGCTATCGCATGGAAGCGGAAGTTGTCCGTGACGCGACGTTTTTTGTGTCCGGAAAACTGGACACCAACATGTTTGGTCCCGATCTGGACCCGACGCTTGGACTGACGCTTCCTCGACGCAGTGTTTACTTTCGAACGTCCAGGGAAAAGCAGATGACGTTCCTCGCAACGTTCGACAGCCCCAATCCGGTCGAGTGCTACAAACGCACCGAATCGATTTCGCCGCAGCAATCGTTGGCAATGAGCAATAGTCCGCTGACCGTCGCCCAAAGTCGAATCCTGGCTGTTGCCTTGAACCAGCAGGTGTCGAACTTGCCACCGGACTTACAACCCGAGCGGTTTGTCGCGCTCGCCTTCGAATATGTCCTGCAGCGACCACCGGCGCCACCAGAAGTGACGGAATGCACTGCGTTTTTGAAGCGACAGGCCGATCGGTTGGCATCCACAGCACAACTGACCAAATTCGGCGGCGGCACGGAAAATCCGGTTGTTCCGGCAGCCAATGCATCGGCCCGCGCCCGCGAAAACCTGATTCATGTCTTGTTCAACCACAACGATTTCGTGACGATCCATTAAAACGTCGCAGGCACTTTATTGAAAGGTCAATGAGTTGAAACAGAGATCACACGAACTGCGGGCGATACAACCGGAATCACGGCGAGTGTTTCTTGCCGACATTGGTATGGGCTTCGCGGGATTAGCGCTCGGTTCCCTGTTGCAGCGCGATGGAATTGTCCGCGGTGACGAACCACTGTCGATCGAAGTACCGCGATTGCTTCCAATGGCGACACCTCGCGTCAAAAGCGTCATCTGGATTTTCCTGGTGGGAGGAATGTCGCAGATGGAGTCGTTCGACCCTAAACCTGCGCTGAATCAGTTTGCAGGTTTGTCGATCGACGAAACACCCTTCAAGAATACGCTTGACTCTCCCTACGTCAAAAAGAACCTTCGCGAATTCGTCGCCGGACTGCACAAAGTGCAACCCAGGCTGTTTCCGATGCAGGTTGGATTCCGCAAGCGGGGCGAATGCGGGTTGGAGATCAGCGACTGGTGGCAGCATCTCGGGGGCGTGATCGATGATCTCGCCATCGTCCGCTCGATGTGGACGACTGATAACGATCACGGTGCGCAACTTCAATTTCACACCGGGCGTCACGCACTCGAGGGACCCTTTCCGACGATTGGCTCGTGGGTCCATTATGGCCTCGGTTCGCTGAATGATGACTTGCCGAGTTATTGCGTGTTGGGCACACCGATCGCCGATTGCTGTGGCGGAGTTGGTGCACACGGCGCGGACTATCTCGGACCGGAGCATGCGGGCATTCAACTCGCGGTCGATCCCGCGCATCCGCTCCCATTCGCCCAACCCGGCGCAGAGGTGTATCGCGAAGAACAGCAGGGCGAATTCGAATTGCTCGCCAGCTTGAATCGACTGTCAGCCCTTGACCATCCGCGCGATGCGGCGTTGACTGCTCGCATCAAATCGTATGAACTCGCGTTTCGCATGCAGTCCGCGCTGCCGGGTGTGATCAACTTCGCGGCAGAGACCGCAGCGACGCAAAATGCCTATGGCCTCAATCAGGAAGTGACGCAGACGTTTGGACAGCAATGCCTTGTCGCGCGGCGGCTGGTCGAATCCGGCGTGCGATTCGTGCAACTTTTTCATGGGAGTAACGGTGGTGCGGGCGCGTGGGATGCGCATGGCGGCCTGAAAGCAAACCATTCGACACTTTGCGGTCAGGTCGATCAGCCGATCGCCGCGCTCATTAGCGACCTGAAGCAGCGGGGCATGCTGGACGAAACCCTTGTCGTCATC
>JANXOO010000108.1 GCA_025353525.1 Schlesneria sp.
TCGGACTGCTTCCCGATGTTGACGATCGCCAGCTTTATGTGTCGTTTCCGACGGCCGTCGGCAACGCTCGCCGAGCTTACCCGGGCTTTGCGACGACGATGACGGGAAAATTCGAGCCGCTCGGACAAATCCGCGTCAGAACGGCACTCAATCGGCGAGACCTCGCTGGCTTGCGAGCTGCCACGTTGCAGTTCGTCGGAACAGATGCCGCCCGTGATGCCCATGCGTCGCTGGGTGATCTCGCACTTTCAATCGGACAGTTCGAAGCCGCCGAACAACACTTCTGCGATGCCCTGATCGATGTGAGTGATCGCCAGCGCGAATCACTCGAAGCAAAACTGTTGTTGTCCCGCGCGCTGGCAGGTCGGTTACCTGCGTCGCAACAGTCGATCGCGGCGATTCAGTTGCCGACGCATCCGATCGAACTGAATGGTACGACGGTTTCACCGCCCGAGTTTCAGTCCGTCATTGAAGACCTGACAGCAAGGCCGGCAAGTTCCAGCCTGATCGCCGAGACATCGCGAATATCCGCCGTTTCGTCGACCGAAGCGGGATACAAACTCGAACCGCGAGCTCAATTCGACGGTCAACCGGGAAACAATCCTGGTCGCTGGGAATACCGGTTCGGCGACCCGTTCGGTCGGCAATTATCGGTCACGTCTGACGATCGAAGAATCTACGTCAGCAATCGCTTTCAGGTGAATGCGTATCAGTTGCCCGAAGGTGCGCAAATCTGGGCGCAGGGTTTGGGGAGCGAGCAGGGGGAAGCCTATGCGCTGTCGTTCACTCCGATGAAACCGCTTCTGGCGGGCGACCGGTTGTTCGTACGGCGGCTGACCAAGGCGGGCGTCGAACTCGCGTGCCTGAAAGCGGAAGATGGACAGGTCATCTGGCACCAGCGTCAGACACTCGGCATCCTGTCCGATCCGACAATCTGGAACGGGCGATTGTTTGCGTTGACACTGGCCAGAATTGACGACGACCTTGTGCAGGTCGAAGCAGCGTGGTTTGATCCTTTGACGGGCAATGTCACGTCGTCGCGTCCGCTCTTTCGACTTCGTGATATGCCGGATCGCCAGTTCTCAGGTCAATTGTCGGTCGACGATCGCATCGCGATTTGTACTGTCGCCGGAACGACCGCGTGTATCGATTTGAGAGGTGACGTGAACTGGATTCGGCGTCATACGCTGCTCCAGCGACCGGTCGATGAACTCGCAGAGGATTTTCGCAGTGCGCCTCCGTCGATTCGCGATGGACGTGTCATCGTGACAATGCCCGGAGTCCGCGAAGTCTGCTGTCTCGATCTCAAGTCGGGACGCACACTCTGGGACAGACCAATGCCTGGCTTGAAAGGGATGGTTCACACAACCGATTCCGAAGTTGTCGTCGAAACCGTTTCCGGACTGACATCGCTCGATTCCGATTCGGGTAACGTTGTGTGGCATCGGCCAATTGATACGCGTCTTGAGGCGACAGTCGTCGACGGCCGCACGTTACTGACAACGCGGCGAGTGACCTTTCCGAACAACCGTTCAAAGCCGATCGTCACCAGGCTTGATCTCGACACCGGTCGGGAACTCTATTCTGTGCTTCTCGACGTTCAGGACCGTGAAGAGTTTCAATTGGGGCCGATGTTTGCAGCAGGGGGGAAATGGTGGACATTTGTTGGTCAGGGCTGGAAAGAGACCAAACGGGAACTGCACGAGTTTCGTAACGCTCCTGCCGCGACACCACAATCGTACCGGAATGATGTCCTTCAGGCGTGGGGTCCGGAATTTAGCGACGTTCAGCGAACCGAGTTCGCGTCTGTCGCACCGGGCTGGTTCCCCTTGGCCAATTATCGCGACAGGGTGAAAGTCCATCCTGGTGATATTCGTGGCGAGACATTCTCGCTTGTCAGCCGAATTGAACCTCAATCATCGGTGAGGTGGACCAGTCGCGTCCGATTCATTCCGGGACGAAAGCACACGCTTCGACTGCGGGTCGGCAACCAACCGGGCCAGGCGTGGAAAATGTCGTTGGTTGCCAGGAACAACGTTGTATTTGAAGAAATCATCAACGACGCATCGGGCGGCAATGGCTGGCGGGATCTGTCGATCGATTTGACGCATTTGGCAGAAAGCTCGCCGGTACTTCAGATCGTGCAGTCGGCTGCGAGTGGTGCCGCTGCGGATGCGTTGTGGAAACGGGTCGAGTTCGCGATCGAATAGTCACCTGCAGGGGTGATGACGCTCGCTGGATCGGCGGATTCGACCGGAGTTCGCGACGGAAGGGCGGGATTTCGTTCATTTTTCGGGCGAAAAACAAGATTGGCAAAAGTCGTCTTGTTGGACTTTCGGAACTGGATTATGTTTCCGCTCTCCATTTCCCACATCACATCACGTCTCCAACCGTCATGATCGCGGCTGACTTTGTCAGCGTGCGGCGTGCCGAATACACCTCCCGAAACCAGGAGTTGCAGAATTATGCGTATGGACGGGCTCTCGCCATTCAAACCGGTTTTACGCGCGATCGTCATCGGCTTGCTCCTGATCAACTTCGGTTGTCAGGGAACAACCGGCATGGCCATGAATCGGTCGGGGATGCGGCAGTACAAGCGGGGTAACTACGCTCAGGCGCGTCACCAGTTCGCTCAGGCCATCGCACATAACCCGGCGAATCCTGACTACCGACACAACCTCGCGATGGCGGTTCAAAAGCAGGGCGATCCGGTCTCGGCTGAAAAGATCTTCCGACACAATTTGACGATTGATGCCATGCATCAGCCGACATATCACTCGCTTGCACAGAACTTGCTGGTTCAGGGACGACCTGCTGAAGCCCAGGACCTGATCCTTGGATGGGCTGACACTCAACCATACGTTCCAGAAGCCAATGTTGAACTGGCATGGATTCAGCGCGAAACCGGCAATACTGCGGGGTCCGAACAAGCGTTGATGAACGCGTTGAAAGCCGATCCTGGCAACTCGGCCGCTCTCGCACATCTTGGCCAGTACTACCAGGAAACAGGAAGAACCGACCAGGCGGCGGCCTATTATCAACGGTCACTGACCGCGAAATGGGATCAGCCTGAAGTTCAATCCCGCCTGTCGACATTGACGGAACCGAGGAATCGACGACGTTCGGCGGTGATTCAAAACCAGGGTGGAAGCCCGATAATGGCGGCCAACCCGGTTGGTGCCGACTTCAATCAGTTCGCCGAAAACCAGCCCAGGGCAATGGGCCCGATGGTGGCTGGCGGGTTGCCGTTCTACAGTGACGACCAGGCCGCCGCACTCGAAGATGTCAATGCGAACCCGAGACCTCGCCGCCTCAGTCGTCGTGGCGACAAGCGTGATGATTCCGTCATCGCGGCCTATCCTCTGCCAAATTTCGATGCACCGACGACCGCCTGGGTTCCCAGTGGTACGATCCCCGGACAACCTTCGATGGCGTATCAACAGTATCCGTCCTACGGGATGACGACCGATATGGCGATGACGACGGGCTCGTTACAGCCGCCGATGGTTGCAAGCGGTCCGACACCGATCCCGATGTCTGATCCGGCGCACTTCACCGATGCAACTCCGGAAATCACGGCATCAGCCCCGGTTGTTGACCCCCACTGACGGCATTGTGCAAAGCGACCGGCAGTGCAACATCGACCGGCTGAAAAACGGGAACTGGATCCAGGTCTTTCTGGTGCCAGTCTCCCTCTTTTTTCGTCGCCACGAGCCGAGTCATTTATGCCGGAATCCGATTCAGATACTCGCGAGATTCGCGAACTGCCGTTACCCGTCATCCATCAGCCCGCCGAATTACCGTCGATCCCAGGTGGATGGACCGAGCGGGAATGGACGATCGACGGGCATTCGTTTCGGCTGATGCTCCCTGCGGTTCCGGATGCGTTGCTCGATGAACTGAATGTTCACGAAGCGTTTGATCGGGACGAGTATATGCCTTACTGGGCCTTTCTCTGGCCTGCGGCTCTGAAAATGGCAGCGACCATTTTGAAGGCAGAATGGCCGGCTGGCACTGAAGTTCTCGAAATCGGTGCCGGTATCGGTATCGTTGGACTCGCAGGACTCGCACGCGGCTTGAACGTGACAACAAGTGACTACGAACCGAAAGCAGTCGAACTGGCACTGTTTAATGCCCGGCGTAACGGATTTGAATATGGAACCGGATTGGTACTCGATTGGCGAAATCCGCCCGCAAGGCAATTTCCCGTCATTTGGGGGTGTGATCTGCTGTATGAAGATCGCCACCATGAACCATTGCTCGAACTGACACGTAAAATGCTATGCCCGGATGGTACGGCATGGTTCGTCGATGGAGGGCGAATGCCAGCGGAACGATTCTGCCAGCTTGTGCCTCGCTACGATTTGTCGTTCAGGATTCTGGATGAACAGTTTCAACCCCTCGCGGCTCCGCGAATTG
>JANXOO010000110.1 GCA_025353525.1 Schlesneria sp.
GCTGGCCGATACGTGCGACTGGCTGGCCCATCCCATGGAATTCGGTCGGCCCCCGGACGAGATCAAAATGTACGATACGCGTGAACTCTTCTGGCCACCGACAAACGACGTTCGGCAAGTGTGGCTGTTTCGTTATCGGTATGATGCAGAAGATGCTCGCGAGTCCGACGATTGCGGATTAAGTTTCTACGGCAGCACGACGTTTTCACTGTTCGACGAAACCAATCCCGATATGTCGCCAGAAGATGCCTACGCCCTGCACTGCTGCTGGGAACTCGAAGCCAATGGCGATCTCCGTGCTCCTGAAACCCGGACGATCGAGGCAGGACGCGCGATCCTCGAAGCGGGTGCCCGAGGAGAATATGCGGCGTTCGACGATGACGACACAGGGCTCGAGCCTGACGATGATTTCCAGGATCGCGCCTGATTCAGCGGCGATCGCCGAAAAAAAGATGGCCAAATTCGTTCGGCTGGTCGTTGTCGGCGTAAACGCTCGACGATGGGTCTGATTCTTCGTCTTCGCCGTTTTTAGAACGCTCGGATTTTCGAATCGCGATATGGCGTACTGCGACGATTTCGCCAGCCACTCCCGAGGCCAGGTTAATCGCGATCCCCTCGACAAAAGTCGGACTCAGAACCGCAATCGACGATGCGTTGAGTGCCGCATCGACGTAGTAGCCTTCGATCGCTTTCTTCTCGAGCGGCCAGTCGCGGCGGTGTCGAGCGTATTCGACGATGTCACCGCTCGCCAACAGTTGGGGATAGATGTTGACGACGGGAATACTTCCGACAACGGAAAAGAACGTACCTGGAAACTTTTGTCGGTGAGCGACCTTTGCCTCCGCCGCTTCTTCCAGCGATTCGTAGGCGCGATTGTTGTTGACCTGCAAACAGTTAGAGTAGGGATCGTAGGCCGTCGACGCGAAAACGCGACCTGGAAAAACGGTATATCCGGCGAGCGACAACAGACCGAAACTGTACTTCCAGCCGGGTGCAACACCGTGATTGTCGCGTAACCGCTGCCACCGATGCTTCGGACTGTAATAGTGGAACTCGACCTGAACGTCTTCAAGATCATTTTCTGCGAGGTAACACTGAATGGTTTCCTGCTGCGCTTCGGTCGGAGAATAGCTGGATGGTCTCGGTTTACGAGCAACGACACGGTACGGCCAATCGAGCGCATCGCGAATCCCGTCCATGACCCGATGGTCTTCGCCAATCAACGGCGCGGGATTTTCAGTCAAATCGCGGCGATAACTCGAATTGCTGAAATCGCCGTACTTGTATGGCCCGAACGCGTGCATGCAGCCGACGTTCACAACCGCCAAAACGACAAATGATGCGACGACGAGTCGCGATCTGAAGAGTGATCGTTTTGACAAGGCCTGATGCTCCGTCACCTGAACGCGATCAAAGTTGGTCGAGCGACA
>JANXOO010000169.1 GCA_025353525.1 Schlesneria sp.
GCTGACGACGGATGGGATTCTTAACTTGTCCATCAATGGCGGCTGGGGCGTTTACGGCGGTACACACTGGATCGACTCCGGCGTCCAATCGTTTCAAATGGCAGACCAGGGGCAGGCAATCGTCATTCTTCATTGGAGCGGAGATTTAAATGAGGCGATATTGGGTATTTGGGGTAAAACAATCGCAACACACGTTTCGTCGATGGGAGGGTCAGATAGCAATGTCTACTATCTCCGCCAAGGCGGCGATCTTTTCCGATTTTCCGGTGGTGCAATCGGCTTTATTGGCAGTAATGTCAATCAAATCGGATTCGTCAACCGAGGCTCGAACGTCGTATTTGTCAGAAAGACTGATTTAAATTTCTTTAACTCTCGGCTCGAAATAAATCAAATGCAGACCGACAATGTTGCGGCGCGGTCCCAGACAATTGTTACGGGATATTCATCCAATTTTCCAGACGCTCTAAATTTGCAGATCATTCGCAACACGATCGGGTCCGATTATTCTCCGAAGGCCCTAATCTCGGGTACTGGACCGGTTGTGACGTATCACGGGGGCCAGCTCCTTGTGAACGTCGAAGCGCAGTCACTCTTCATTGGTAGTCAATGGACCGTCGATCCTGCCGCGATACAGAGGAGTTCGTACCTTGACGGGTTCGTGAACTACATCGTCAATAGTCCTTACATGGATATGCTCACTCAAGCGGGATACGGTGTTGGCCGTGGAACGGCATCCCGAGGCGTATTCGATTCGACGCCGCTTGGCAGTTCCATAACAGATGCAGAAATTCAAGCGATAATCCAGCGGCAGATCTTTTCGCAGTCACTTCTATCGCCCGACTCGAATCGACTCTTTATCGTCTACGTTCCAGCGAATATCACGATATACTTCAACGGCAAAAATAGTATCCACGATTTCGCGGGATACCACCGAGCATTTACTGGTTTCGATTCGTCTGGAAATTTGAAATCTGTACGCTACGCAGTGATCGCTGATCGCGGAGACAATGATTTCTCAACAATTGTGACCTCGCATGAAATCGCCGAGGCAGTTACCGATCCCGATGTCACCTACGGTACACTGGGATGGTATGATTTCACTCACAATATGGAGATTGGCGATGAAGCTGCAGGATATTCTTTCCAACTCAACGGCTATTGGGTTCAGTCTGAAGTTGATAAATTTGGAGAGTTGATTCCACCGCCGCGAACGGCAGGAAATACTCCGGCAATTGCAAATACGCCAACGGGGTCCCAGTACGGCCAGCAAGCATTAATGGGAGGTTTACTCAGACAAGGGCGACAGGTCAAAAACTGATACATCATCAGGATGTCGATGCTCATATTGTGGTGTGACATTTGTTCGCGCGGTGAGTTCGTCGACGTGGCATCAGGATACCTGGCATGGCGCCAAATTGATCAATCCGGATCCGGTTTTCAAACCTGATTAATGGAATGCATGCCGCAGTCGCAGGTATGCACCTAGATCTGGCCATTTGCCTCGAGATATGCCAGCAGGATTGCTCGATTCGTTCTCTGCCGAAGAGATCCTGGATCTGCTG
>JANXOO010000188.1 GCA_025353525.1 Schlesneria sp.
CGAATGGCGAAACTGCAACACGAACTGATGATCCCTCAGTCTGCAGGTTCCAGTGCGCTGCAACTGGAAGCGATCGGCACCGAATCGGTACCGATTTTGAAGAAAGGGATCGTCGCCCCGATGCTGGAATGCCGGTTTCATTCGGCGGTGGCGTTGGCCTATCTGGGCGATTCATCCGGTCTGTCGGCACTGGTCGAATCGGCCAAAAAAGAACGGGCATTTCGTGTGTTTGCACTCGCTGCTATCGCAACACTTGAGGATGCCGAGGCGCATCTGGCGCTGCGAGAACTGATGAATGAACCGGTCGATGAATCGCGTTATGGGGCCTTTCGGGCATTATGGACACTGGACAAGAACGACCCCTTTATTCGTGGCGAACGGCTCGGCATCCGTGAAGATGCCGATAACCATGACAGCGAATTCAACTTGCATGTACTCAAGACATCAGGACCGCCGCTGGTTCATGTCACGCTCAGGACGCGTCCTGAAATCGTCGTCTTCGGAGCCGAACAGGAATTTCAGGCACCGATGTACGTCTCGGCAGGTAAGCACGTGATGGTGACCGCGTTGCCTGGTGCCACGACCGTTTCGCTCGCCCGATTCGAAGTCGGCAAACCGGATCAGCGTAAAGAGGTGTCCTTGCGCGTGGCAGATGTCGTTCGTGCCGCCGATGAACTCGGTGCAAACTATCCTGACATCCTGCAAATGCTCACAGACGCGTCGAAGCAGAAGAATCTTGCTGTCCCGGTCGCTGCGGACAAACTTCCTGAGGCGGCTCGCGTCTATTATCGGCCACAAGAGGACGAAGTGAACGGGAAAAAGCGGGCCGTGAAGATCGGTCGCAACCGGTTTTCGCCAGGAAGTTTCCCGGAGGTGGACGATCCCGACGAAGCCGCTCGCCGCAAGGAGGACGCTGCCCGGGAAGCCGAATCTGAAAAAACGAGTGGATCGATGGGAAACGTCCCCGTCGAACAGGCAGTCGCCGCCTGGGATCGCGAGCAGGATCAGGCATCAACGAAGAAAAAAACATTGTCATCCAGGAAAAATGATCGCACCAGATCGAACTGGTCCTGGTTCGCCAAAAAGTAGCTAACTCGCCAATCGCCGGTTTTTCCGTATGCTCAAGTCACTCGAACTGTTCGGCTTCAAGAGCTTCGCCGACCGAACCCGATTCGATTTCTCGACAGGTATTAACTGTGTCGTTGGGCCGAACGGGAGCGGGAAGAGCAACGTCGTTGACGCAATGAAGTGGATTTTGGGCGATCAGTCGGCCAAAAGCCTGCGCGGAAAAGAGATGACCGATGTCATCTTCAACGGATCAGCCAGCCGCAAAGCAAGTGCCTTCGCAGAAGCGACTTTGACGTTCGACAATTCTCAGGGGCAGCTTCCGCTGGATATGTCGGAAGTCCAGATCGGTCGCAGAATCTGGCGGAACGGCGATGCCGAGTATCTGCTCAATCGCGCCACCGCCCGGTTGAAGGACATCAAGGATCTTTTCCTGGGAACCGGAGCCGGGTCGGCAGCTTACAGCATCATTGAACAAGGCCGCGTCGACCAGATTCTGCAAGGGAATTCGGCCAGCCGCCGTGCCGTCTTCGAAGAGGCCGCCGGAATCAGCCGCTTCAAAGCCCGAAAAGTCGAGGCACAACGAAAACTCGAACGCGTCGGACAGAACCTCGAACGATTGACCGATATCGTCGATGAAGTCGAATCACAACTGAATTCGACGCGCAGCCAGGCGGCCAAAGCGGCGAAATATCACGATGTCTCGACGGCACTCAGGAAATGGTGGCTGGGCCTGGCGGCTGACGACTACCGTCATATCACGCGAGATCTTGTCGGTATCGAAGCAATGCTGGTCGAATCGAGCGGGCGAATGGACGCGCTCAACGAGCGACAGAAGTTTCTCGAATCGCGCGAAGCCGCGTTCGATGCGGAATTGGCAAAACTCGATCAACAACTGAACGAGGTTGAACGGCAGAACTCAGGAGGCCGCGAGGCGATCGCAGGCCATGAAGCAACAATTCAGTTTCAGACCGAGCGACTGCAAGAGCTGGAATCCGAATTGTCCCGATTGCAAAAGCAGCGTCTCACACTTGCTCGCCGGGCACAGGAAACGCAGGACGAGATTGTTCTCGAACGCAATCGCCTGGCCGAGAGTGACGTCGAATATGAACGTAACAGGCACCGCGTCCTGCACCACGACGAGCGGTTGCAAATAGCAGCAAACGAACTGGCCGGACGACGAGAGCAACTCGAACGGGACCGCACGCAGCGGCTCGAATTGACGCGAATGGCAGCAGATTCGACGAATGCCGTGGTGACATTGCGGGCAAACA
>JANXOO010000191.1 GCA_025353525.1 Schlesneria sp.
GAACACAAATCCTTCCAGAATCTCTGGAACTTCCGAATACTCCGGAAGATAACGCGACGATAAACTCGAACCCAATCGACAGCCGCTTCGTGCGGTATGGATAATGAAAAGGATGGTAATTGTACATTCAGCCGATGTCTATAGTTAGATTGGGTAATTTTTGCTATTTGCGTAAAATATAACCTAAGCGATGTTTGCGTTATGTGAGTCGACCTGACTGGACTCGTTTAACCGGACTGAGAGGGCACGATTGCATCTCGGCAAGAACGAACGCCCCGGCGGGGCTCGGAATAAAAGCACTTTCGTGCCTCCTGCGATCCCTCTGCCGGGAATTGAAGTCATACTGGTGCTTTTCGCGGGTTCGGCTTCAGCCGCGCGATTAGATTCGTCGACATACGAAATGCGGACTGCCGGACTTCGGATTTCTTCTTTCATTTAACGGACAAGCGGATGCTTTTGATGGCCGGAATCGAGGTTCGCAACTTTCGCAAATACACATTCCGGCAAGAAACCACGTATCTATCGAGAATTGGCAAAAGTCTGGAATGCCCTGTCTGAACGACGTTCCGACGCAATCCCCGGACACCCGTTCAGCGAATGGCTCTTCCTTGCCGCAAACAGTTTATTATGAGAAATTCAGCCTTTTACTCCTTGCAATCAGCGTCTGCAGATCACCACAATCAGTGTCAATTCCAGATCAAATTCTGTCGCAGTCATCCGTCATTCCCATCGTAAATGACGGAGTTTTCGGGCCGATACGGTTTTCGATGCTTCCAACGATTCACGGACAAAAGAACAAGATCATGAAGCAATTCGCCCGTTCGGTGATCGCGATCACGATGTGCCTCGCAGCACAGTCGCCTGTTTTTGCGCAACGAGGCAACTGGGTTCAGCTCAAGACCCCGAACCCCCTGGGTCAGAATCGGTTGCAGGTCCTGATGACCGATGGAACTGTATTGGTCAGTGGCTCGGGTTCGTTCACAACTTCTGCGGAATGGGGAAAACTGACCCCTGATTCCAACGGGAACTATGTCAACGGAACGTGGTCTCAAATCAAACCGATGAGCCTCGCTCGAAAATTCTTCCCAACCTGGGTGCTTCCGAATGGAAAGCTGTTTGTTGTTGGCGGTG
>JANXOO010000324.1 GCA_025353525.1 Schlesneria sp.
TTCCATAATTCCAGCGAACGGTCTGGTCGGCTTCCGTCGTGAAGAGGTGAGCGTCGCCGAAGTTGACACCGAAAACCGATTTGGTCTGCACGATCAGTTCGTCGGAAGTCAAATTGTCGTGCGTTTCCTGCGTTTTTGTCCGCACGGCCCATTGATACTTTGTCTCGCCACCCGCTTCGATCAGCCGAACGGAGACTTTGGAGATCGCCGTTTCGGCTTTTGAGAGGGGTTGGCTGAGGACCAGTCTCAAAAACGTGCTGTCGCGAAGTGCGGATGCCAACAGCGAGATCAAGTCGGGGGCGGCCGGCTTTTCCTCACGCGGTTTCCTGTCACCAGGTGCGGTTTTCCCTTTCGCCTTCGGGCGAGCAGGGCGTTTGGGAACGGGCGGCCTTGCGGATGATTCGGAGTACGACTTTGATCGGGATGACGGCTTCACTCGTGGCATGCTTTTTAATACGTCTCTCTGGTTTGCATAAACAGGGCCTTCTTTTCACCGGGAAGGGTGAAATCGAATCCGCAACGCTGGAAAAATTCTTCGGACGAGGTAATCGCCATCACTTCAAAAACGTTTTGGTCTTTGGCCCGATCGATACAGGCGTTGACCAAAGCTCTGCCGATCCCGCTCCCCTGATGTCGGGGATCGACCGCCAGACTGCGGAGTTCCGCCAATTTCGCGGAATAGATTTCGAGAGCTGCAAAGCCCAGGATGCCGTCATCAGCGACGGCGACGAATCCGTGCCGCATCAGTTCTTCCAGTTCGGACCGCGTTCGAGGAAGCAGTCGCCCCTGCGTCACAAACGGTTCAATAAATCGCCCTAATGCCTCGACATCAGACTCTGTCGTGGCACGAACGGTAAACGACAATTTGGAATCGGATCGATCGGGCATAAAACTGGTATCGGGGTACAAGGCGACTGACAACCGGGAACTGCCGGCTGTCAGTCGTTTAGGTTCCAGGAAACAACTCGACGAAATCTACTTTCCGTCGACAATCGTCGCCTTTTTGACTCCGTCGAGTTCCGGAAATTTATCTTTCAGGTATGCATTTCCCTGTTTTTGAATCTTGCCCTGGTCCGGCTTTTCGCCGTGCTGGCTGTTGATCTTTTCAACCACATCCATCCCTTCGACGATCTGTCCGAACGGTGAAAAACCTTGCGGGTCGAGGAACTTGTTATCCTTGTAATTCACGAAAATTTGCGACGTACGAGAATTCGGGCCACTCGTTGCAAATGTGACCATCCCTTTCTTGTTCGATTTCATGACCGGGTCGTCTTTGATCGTCGCTTCGCGCCACTTTGCGGCGACTTTCGGGTCGCCATTGATTCCGAACTGAACCATGAAGCCGGGCAAAACACGAAAGAATTTGCAGTCGTCGTACAAGCCGGAACTGACGAGTTCGTAGAACCGATCGGCACCGTTGGGTGACCATTCGCGTTTGACTTCGATAACGAAATCTCCTGCTGTCGTTTCGAATTTCGCCTGAAACGTGGCCGGTGCCTTCTGTGGTTTCGACGAGTCCTGTCCCAGCAGATTGATCCCCAATCCGCCGACGATCCCACAAATGACAAGAACTGAAAGACCATTGTACTTCATCGTTTCCTCCTGAAATGAGTTGACCAATACCCTTACCGGGGCACATCGAACAGGAGTTTAGCCCGAAAGCAGGCGGGAATGAAGGGACTTGCTGATCCGGACCGGCAGGGACGCAAAAACCGCTGCTTCTCCCGACGAACTCGTGAAACAGGTCGCGGTCTCCGGATTTCAACGTTGGTATTGACCGTTTTTCGATGTTGAGTAAGCTCCGCTGAAATCACATCGGCAATTTTCGCAGGGCGACATCACATTCGCCACATTTCTTCAGCCAATCATCGCGATTTCACGGAAGGAACATGATGAAGCGCTGGTTCTCATCGCTGTTTATCGGATTGTATTTGACTGCCATGTCGCTGGGGATCGCTTCCCAGACGATGAATTTCGGGAGTACATTTCATCCGGTCATGTACTTTTTCGTGTGGGATATGTTTTGCGGCTGGTCGTCCCACGAAATTCGATATCACGTCGTAGGCGAAGGTGAAAGCGGTACTTACTACGAACTGACTCCGGGTCCGTGGAAGCAGTTTATGCCCTACGGCGATCTCGCCCGTGCTCATTACGACGTGCTCGGCAACGCACAGCGAAGTATGGCGCTCAATGCACTCAAGCGAACCGACCACGAACCGATGCGTCGCATCGTGATGATCGAGGAAGTGTGGCCCAAACATTATAATATGTCGGATCAAGCCTGGGCGGCACGGTTCGATGAGCCAAAAGATCCTCTTGCCTACTATTGGCAACGTTCCGAGATGGCGGAAGACGGAACGGTACTCGGCCACGTTCCGGAATACCTTTCCTACCTGAGGATGAAGTCCGTCTCTGATAACCCGAGGCTGATCGACGACTTGCATCGGGGCCGCGATCATTTCGTACTCAGTCCCTATCAGCGAGTGGCGTCGAATCGCTCCGATCCGTAACGTTTCGCAGAAATGCAAAACTACGGTGTGCGAAACGACCAGACTGCTTAACGTCATGTCAGCAGATTCAGTCGCGAAGACAATCAAAAGAAGACAATCAAAAAAAGACTCGAACGATGGTGGCGCGAAATAGCCGCCGGAATTCGAATTGCAAGATGATCGGCAAGGAGGCCGGCAAATGACACGTTCTGAACCGATGACAGATCGCATTCGACGATTCTTTTTTGAACCGGAAATCCCTTTCGGTCTGGCGCTGTGTCGTATCTGTCTGCCGCTGGTTCTGATGGGAATGTTGCTCCCCCGCTGGAGCGTCTGTCGCGAATTGTATTCATCCGACGGCGCGACGGGGCAACTTTCAGCCGGGTTCCTCAGTTACGATATGCTTCCTGAATTTTCCGGACCTGTCGTCGCCGCATTGTATGCGTTAATGCTGTTCGCGATGGTAACGACAAGTATTGGCTGGTGCACTCGAATTTCCAGCCTGTTTGCGTGCGTGCTGTTCACGTATTTCTGCATGCTTGACTGCGTCAGTACGATGACCAAGTTCACCGCAATGTCGACGCACCTTTTGTTGCTGCTGTCGCTTTCTCCCGCCGGTTCCATCTGGTCTGTTGACGCGTGCCTGGCCCGGCGCCAGCGAAACGACGATCCAACGAAGCCCCGGTTTGCATACCCGCGATTCCCGGCATGGCCCCGTCGGCTGATTCAATTCCACATCGCGCTCGTCTACTTCGGTGCCGGAGTGACGAAGATCCATACGCCATCATTCTTCACAGGAGATCAGCTTCAATACTGGATGCTGACGCACCTGAACTACCGACATCCATTGGGAGAACTGCTCAGCAGCTACCAGGTGATGCTGGTGGCGTTTTGCTACGTCACCGTGGTCTTTGAATTGACATTCGTGCTCACTTCGTGGAAGAGTGCCTGGCGTTTCATTGTTCTGCCGGTCGGTATTCTGTTTCACTTCATGACAACACTGACACTGGGACTGATTATCTTTCCAATGGTTTGCTACTGTACATATTTTGCATTTATCGACGAAGATGACATGCAGAGCACGGCTGCGTGGATCCGGCGGCAGTCGCGTCGATCCGCCTGGCTGAAACAAATCGGGGCGAATCTGGCGGCATGGCGAATGTCGGCGGACAATCGGCCTCGCTGGAAGACGCCGCCACAGGTCATATTTGCGATGGTCTTGCCAGTGATTGCCGTTCTCGGCGTCATGATCGAATACAAGTTTGATGTCTACGAGGAACGCGGCCCCGAAGGCCGTCATTCGCTCGTCGCGATTGACCCCGAACTGGCGCGGCAGATGCTGGCGCCAGTCACACCGCAGCGCGATATCGACAAATTCTTCGCGGTCGACATGGGAACGTTTCTGGTCAGCGACATTGTCGCCAACCGCCGTTCGACAGTCCGGCAGGGCGAAAATGTCATCACCCAGTGCAGCCTGATCCCGCCGCACGGAGACATGAACATCGAAAGCAAAATCCGCGACAGCGACAATCAAATCGTAGAAAGAATGTCGACGATCGCCACTCGTGAGATGGTTCGAGTGAATCTGAAGTTCACAATCGCCGACAATCTGCCACCGGGCGACTATACGATGTCGATCGAAACCGCCGGACGATTCGTCCTGAAAAAGAAGTTCACTGTACTTCCAAAATATGGCACCGTGGCAGCGCGATAAGCCGCAGCACACCGGGTCGCACACCCTAAAGCACTGTCCCTTTCAGGACCACCATTGATACACTGAAATAGATCACGAGTCCTGTCACATCCACAAATGTCGCGACGAATGGGGCCGACGACGTTGCAGGGTCCAGGCCCAGCCTCTTGAGACCGAACGGCAGCATCGAGCCGATGAGCGAGCCCCACAAGACGATTGCCATCAGCGACAGACTGACCGCT
>JANXOO010000208.1 GCA_025353525.1 Schlesneria sp.
CGTTTTCAGGTGGTGAAGGTCGATGAGCCCGCTGAACCGGTCTGCGTGGAAATGATTCGCGGCCTCGTCGAAACACTCGAAGCCCACCACAACGTGCGAATCCTCGACGAAGCGGTCGTCGAAGCGGTGCGGCTTTCAAAACGATATATCTCGGGGCGGCAGTTGCCCTACAAGGCTGTCAGCCTGATCGATACAGCATGTGCTCGCGTCGCGCTCGGTCAGCAGGCCATGCCCGCATCGCTGGAAGACCTGAACCGCCGCATCCAGCAGATGGGTGTCGCCATCAAGATCCTCGAACGCGAATCGGTCACCGGGGCCAATCATCAAGACCAATTGGCCGCACTGAACGAACAGCGTGTGGCGGCAGAAGCCGAACGAGACGCGCTGCAAATTCGATGGAAAAAAGAACAGGAACTGGTTGGCAAAGCGCGCGACATCCGAGATCAACTGGAACTCGCTCATCCATCAACGGCGAAGAACGCCGCTGCTGCCAAACAGGCAAATGCCGCCAAACAGGCAAATGCCGCCAAACCTCAAGTCCCCGCGGAACGTGTTGGAAAGCCCGCTCCAACACCAGTGGCGCCAGGGGCACCAGTGCAACCCGCAACTCCGCCAGCCGCACCGCTCACTGAAGCAGAAATTGCAGCGTTGCACCAACAGCTTGCCGAGTTGAACGCACAACTGGACGAAGTCCAGGGCGAGCACCCGCTGATTAATGTTTGTGTCGATTCACATGCGATCAGCGATGTCGTTTCGAACTGGACAGGGATTCCCGTAGGCCGCATGGTTACTGACGAGATTAAAAGCGTTCTCTCGTTGAAAGAGCGGATGGAACAGCGCGTGGTCGGACAATCGCAGGGCCTCACCGCGATCGCTCGCAGCATTTTGACATCGAGTGCCAAACTGAAAGATCCGCGGCGACCTGTCGGGGTATTCATGCTCGCCGGTCCCAGCGGTGTCGGCAAGACCGAAACGGCGATCACACTGGCTGAATTGCTTTACGGTGGTGAGCAGAACATGACGATCATCAACATGTCCGAATTCAAGGAAGAGCACAAAGTGTCGTTGCTCATGGGTTCGCCACCCGGGTACATCGGTTACGGCGAAGGGGGCGTCCTGACCGAGGCAGTTCGCCGTCGTCCCTACAGCGTTGTTTTGCTGGACGAAGTCGAAAAAGCGCACCCCGGTGTGCAGGAAGTTTTCTTTCAGGTCTTCGACAAGGGAATGCTGCGCGACGGTGAAGGACGGGATATCGATTTCAAGAATACGGTCATCATTCTGACTTCGAATGCCGGTACTGACCTGATCACCAAACTCTGCTCGGACCCCGAAACAATGCCCGATACCGAAGCTCTGACGAAAGAGCTGCACACGGAATTGCTGAAGAGTTTCAAGCCTGCGTTTCTGGGTCGCATGACATTGATCCCTTATTTTCCGCTGGGGGATGCGGTTCTGCGAAACATCACCGAACTGAAGCTCAGCCACATCGTCAAACGGGTGAAAGACAACTACGGTGCGACGCTGACGTATTCGCCCGAAGTCGTCACGAACGTTCTGTCGCGGTGCCACGAGGTCGAGAGCGGTGCTCGTAATATCGACAACATCCTGACCGGATCGATGCTTCCTGAATTGTCAGCCGCATTTCTGTCCCGAATGGCAGACGGGCTGCCGATCACATCGGCAGCCGTGACGATCGACGCCGGGGGAGTGTTTCAGTACGACGTCAAATAACGCCCCAATCCTACCGGCCTCGGGCTCGTTCCTGATCTCGCATTTGTTTTTTCAGATCGCGTTTCTGTCGCTTGCTCATGCCCTTCATCTGATCGGCCGTCATACCGGAATCGAGCTGGAATTGACGGTCTTCGTCCGACTCGTCGGATGACTCTTCGTACGGATTCGAGGCTTCTTCTGCGGGAGCAGCCGATTGATGAGGCGACTGGCGACGCGAATGAGGTGCCGGTACTGACGATCCGTGATTCTGATGAACCTGCGTGATTCGCCCGTTGCTCTTTGTATTCGAGGCCGACGTGCGATCGACTTTCGGTTCGGGCTCCCATTGCTCCTCGTCGTTACTCGACTCGTCATGATTCGACTCATCGTCCGATGATGACGTTTCGCGTTGAGATGATTTGTCATAGGACTCGTCAGAGTACTCGTTCGCGTCACCGGACGAATCCGATTCTTCCGAGGCCGAAACATCCGAAGTATCGTTGTTCTCGTCTTCGGTCGATTTAATTCGCGTTCGCGTGCGTGGCGCCGCCGGTTTCTTCGCTGGCAGTTTCCGCTTTCGTTTGGTGGCGACTTCTTCCGTCTCTAACTTTTTCCGTCGCCGCTTCGGTTTGGAATCGTCGTCTTCCGCCTCGGCCGCGTTCCGATTTCTCCAGAATACCATGCGACCGGCTATCCAGCCGCCAGCGGCCAGCATCAACGACCAGGCACTCTGTTCATCAAGTTCGGGCGGATCAGGACACACATACGCGACAATCCTCGCGTGCAACCACAACCCGACGAACAACGCCGCACTGGCGAAGACAGGCAGCAATTGCCGAGCGACGTCAAACCAGGCACGCGAAGAAAGTTCGGATTGATAGATCTCAAGACAGGCTGACGCCAGCCAGCAGCAGACAGACAACCGGTATGTCATCAAGCTCGACCGGCTGTTACGCATATCGCGATCGAGCAGCAGCGAGATCGGCAGTGCAGCTGCGCAGATGGGAAGCAGCCACGCGACGATGTGCCCACGCCATTGCAACGCGCCGCTTTGACCGGCCATCTGGCCGATCGTCTGGTGAACATTGGTCGCCGCGCAAAATGCCACGACGCCGAACAGGCCCACGGCCCACTGCCAAACGCGGTAACGCCCTCCGAAATCGAGACGTCCTCGAGACCTGTACCAGCCAATCAACAATCCCAATTGGGCCGACAGTGTCAGAAATACCGTCTGTACCACGACGAGCAGCACGGGACGAGAGCCCGCAAAAAGGTGATCAGCCAAGGGCGTTAATTCGGCGCGGAAGGCAAACGGACGGACGTGGGCAAATGCCAATCCGCCCAGCAACAATCCGATCATCGCCACGTAAATCCAGATCCGAAGTTCGGTCACGGGGACCCAGGGGGCCGCCGCGTGCGACGCGACCAGTTGCGATTCGATCTCGGAACCGTCCCCTTCGAGCAACGAAGGATCGACATCGGTGGCGTCACCGTTGACTGCCAGCCTCCGACGTCGACGGTCGCCCGTTGAACTCGATCCAGCAAACTGTATGGGCATGTCTTAATTACTTCAAACGGCCGGAATTCGCCGATGTTATTCCGCTCGCGGCACTGAATGAGGCATTCACTGGCGGCACGTTTCTGCGGTTGACGCGGTAATTCTCCCAAGGTTATCCCGTCCTGTGTGAACGGGTGCCTTGCGTCAACAGCGTTCATCGCCGCAGCAGGAATATCTCTCGTCATACATCGGAGCGGCAGCGGATCGAAGATGATCCGAAATGAGGGCTCTCGCTTGAGCTTCCCGAATTGCCCAATCGGAAAATCTCGCCAACTGCGACAGCAGCGTTCCCTGGGTTCGCGGAGAAACTACTTGACCGGTCGTTCGACGCCCTTGTCGTCTCGAAGAAACGGCGGACGAACTCGTTTGCCTTCCGGGCGTCCGGTTTCGCGAATCCATATATTACGGAATCGAGTCGGATTTCCGTGATCTTGCAATCGGATCGGAAGCCGATCCGCGTGCTTTTTGTATTGGGGCGGGCGCGTAAACAGATTATCGCCTTCGAGTTCGAAGTGATTCAGGATCAAAATCCCGTTATGTAGCGCCGTGATGTATGCGGGCGATGTCAATGCACCATCATCGGTAAACACCGGGGCCGTCCAGATGACATCATAAACGTTCCAAGTTCCCGGCGGATTGGTCGCATTGACTTCCGGCGGAGTCTGCTTGTAGATCGCGCCTGCCTGTCCATCGAAATAGGTTTTGTTTTCGAACGAATCGAGCACCTGAAGTTCGTAGTTATCCATAAAAAAGATGCCGCTGTTGCCACGCCCCTGCCCCGAGCCTTTGGGTGGCGTCGGTGAAGACCATTCGATGTGCAACTGGCAATTTCCAAACGCGGCTTTCGTACGGACATCGCCCTTGCCACACACCATCGCGCCATCTTCGATCTTCCATTTTTCGACGCCGTTCCACGCCGACAGATCGCTACCATCAAACAGGACGACAGCATCCGACGGTGCCGCACCTTTTTCACCAGGCGTGACCAGCGGCGGTTCTTTCCACTCGATCCCGTTCAGGTATTCGTCCGCAAAAACGGGAGTCCCTGACAAGATTGCCATCAGGGAAACGACAATCAGAAATCCGGTAGTCTTCATCGGCGGCAAATCTCCGGGGTGTGTTTGTTTCGAACGGAAGGAACTTAATACTGCTCGCGGTCCGGATTGAGGCTTCGTTTGTGAGTCCGCTTCCGCGTTCGAATCGGACTTCGGCAGTTTCCAAATGTTGCTGGATTTCTCAATGGCCTCGAACCAGACCGCGCGTGGTATAATTCCAAAACGGCAGATCGGTACGAGAAGCTGTCCGATCCGGCGACTCTATCCCGTCGCCCCGATGAGATCAAACCAGCGAAGAAATCTTCAGGATTTTTTTTCCATCATCCGCTGTCACCTTGATCGGGACTGACAATAACATCAAAACATCTGATTTGTGAATCGGGAAGGGGCAAACCAAATCGAGTCCAGAGACGCGACTTGTCACTGAACCGCGAAAATCAACGGCGTTGCGATCAGGAAATTGACATCACACTCGCGCCGAGGCCGCATGCTTTTCTCACGCGACGCAGGACTTCCTGTGCTTTCGTTCGAGCTCGTTTGGCTCCTGCCTGAAGGATCGCTTCGACAGATCCGGGATCAGCGACGAGTTCTGTTCGACGGATTCGAGCGGCCTGAAAGTAGCTCAACGCTGCGTCGAAGACAGCCTGCTTGGCGTCACCGTAGCCCATTCCTCCGGCCCGGTAGCGAGTTGCCAATGCCGCCTGCTGTTCGGGCTGCGCGAAGAGTTGATACAGTGCAAAGACCGAACATGTCTCGGGATCTTTTGCGGCTTCCATCGGCAGCGAATCCGTTTTGATCGACATGATCTTTTTTCGCATCGACTTCTCAGATTCAAAGATCTCGATCGTGTTCCCGTAACTCTTTGACATCTTTTCGCCATCAGTACCAGGTACCTTGGCACCCACCGTCAGTACGCGCGCCGTCGGTAAGTGAATGGAATCGGCTCCGTACGTATGGTTAAACCGCTGCGCGATGTCGCGAGTCACTTCCAGATGCTGGATCTGATCGGCTCCGACCGGAACGACATCGGTGTCGTACAGCAAAATATCTGCCGCCATCAGAACGGGATATGTGAACAACCCCGCGTCGGCAGCAATCCCCTTCGCTACTTTATCTTTGTACGACGTACACTTTTCGAGCAAGCTGAACTGAGTCACCGTCATCAGCAGCCACATCAATTCGGTCACTTCTGGAACGTCCGATTGACGGAACAGCGTTGCCAGCTTCGGATCCAGTCCGAGCGCGAGCAAATCGAGTGCGGCATCAGCGACGTTTTGCTTCAGCTCCTCCGGATCGCGAACTGTGGTCAATGCATGCAGGTCAGCAATGAAATAAAACGATTGCTCGTTCCCCTGGAGTGCGATGTATTGCTGAATGGCTCCGAAATAGTTGCCCCAGTGAAACCGGCCTGTGGGCTGAATGCCTGATAAAACTCGCATGACTCATCAAATCCCGTGGAACTGTCTCGATCAATTAAAGTGAACCGGAAGTTATCAGAATTCCCTTAGGCGGTCACGCAGTGGCATCCCGTGTCGACAGCATGTAGCATTAGCCGATACGTTCGGGAGGCCCAGGTACTCTGCATTAAACCAGCATTTCAAGTACGATGCGATCCCCGTCGCCTGGCCGTTTTGACAAGATTACGGCGACACAAGAACCGCGTGCGACACGATTGCCCGTCAACAGCATCCTGAATCAGGGATTTCCAATGCAAGATTATGAGAAACTCGGCGTATTCTATCTTGGCAAGACATACGACATGGAATCCCGGCAGGTTCAGGACGATCTGCTGCTTTACGATGCCAAAGATCTGACGACACATGCCGTTTGCGTGGGGATGACGGGCAGTGGCAAAACCGGCCTTTGCCTGTCGCTGTTGGAAGAAGCGGCCATCGATGGGATCCCCGCGATTTGTATCGATCCCAAAGGAGATCTCGGCAACCTGATGCTGGCGTTTCCAGATCTCTTGCCCTCCGACTTTCGTCCTTGGATCG
>JANXOO010000246.1 GCA_025353525.1 Schlesneria sp.
GTCCAGGGTGCCTCGCCTGCAAGCAATTGATCGGCCCGCTGGTGCCCTTGTTTCAACAGCGATTTGCCAACGGTGACCTCCTTCGGATCGAAGAATTCCTGGAACCGCAGCGCCTGATCGACCGCCCGATGAAAGATCATGACATCGGGCAGCAATTCGATTGCCGGCGGCGAATTCTGTTGACGGAGCGAATCGATCTTTTCTTGAAGAGACCGAATCGATTCCGTCAATTCCGCTCGATCGCTTTCGGAAATATCGACGCCCGGTTTTGGAATCCGGCGAATCTGGTCGCCCGAGTTGTCTGCGGGGCCATCGGCCAGAGACAATCGGAGACCCGTCGCAATGAAACAGACGACGAAGATCGCGATCGGTCGAATCGGCATGGTGAACCTTTGATTTCCACGTTGCGGGCTACATCGCTCTGAGCCTGTCAGGACAGTCAATGGATGCGGTTTTAGACGGGAGATATGCTAAAGCATAACCTACGTTCTGCGCCGCTTTGATCCCTTCACGAGAGCGAATGGATGACCATTCCGGATAAAAGTTTGGGGTAGAAATAGGTGCTTTTTGGTGGCATCGTTTCGCGACCGGCGGCAATCTCGCGGACGTGTTCGATTGTGGCGGGTGCAACGAGGCAGCCCAATTGATGCGATTTGACGTTCAACGCGTGTGTCGTTTCGTCGAGTCGATGAACGTACTGGAATTTCGGCGTGCCCGGTAATTTCTTGAAGATCAGCTCTTCGAGCAGCAGTTTGTGCAGCAAGCTGACTCCCAATGATCGCCATGCGTCGCTGTGTTCTGCAGCCAGCGTTGACATCAGGCTTGCATCGGTCACTCGTGCCAACAGCCACTTTCCGTCGGCTGCCGTACCGAAACCGAAAATGTTTTGGCCACCGTCTGCATCCATCAGACCCCAGGTCTCGTCTGCCGCCTTGTCACCCTGACCAATGACCTCGATTTCGCAGTGTGCCTTAAGCGCATCCGCGACTTGTTCCGAGGTTAAATCGGTCGGAAGTCCCGAGACGAGTCTGTGTGTCGGAAGAATCTGCAAACCTGCGTCCTGCATTCCTGCGAAATGCATCAAGACGAAATTCGGTGCCGATGTGTCGTCGTGCAATTTTCCTGCTGCCGTCAATTCCCGACGATAGTTCAGTGCTGTTTCATAACGGTGGTGGCCATCGGCGATGAAGACCGGTTTATCGCGCAGCCCCGCCTTCACCTTGCCAATCACCGAGTGATCTTTGACGACCCATAGTCGATGGATGACCCCGAGGTGATCGGTCGCTTGTGAAGGGGTCAAATTCAGGCACACGTCATCGAGTGCGGACTGGACCGACGCGTGTTCGTCGGGATACAACCCGAAAATCGGAGACAGGTTGGCGTTGGTGGCGCGGATCAACATCAGTCGGTCGAGTTTCGGGCCCGACAGCGTTTGTTCGTGAGGGAAGACATTTCCCGTGCCGATTTCTTCCAGACGTATCCGGGAAAGAAATCCGCTGCGGATGTATGTCTTTCCGTCCCACTCGAATTCCTGCGAATAAACGTAGATCGCGTCTTCCGGTTCGTGAAGCAGAACTCCGTCAAGCATCCAGTGTTTGAGGAAGTCGGCAGCGCGAGCGTATTTGGCGTTCACATCCGGGTCGGACGGTTCGTTGCGATTCAGTTCCAGCCGAATGAAATTGCAGGGATGCTTCTTGTAGAGCGCTTCCTGAAACTTGTCATCGATCACGTCGTAGGGAGGCGTCATCACATCAGAAAGATCGCCCACCTGAGACACATCGTACCGCCAACCGCGAAACGGACTGACATCAACCATATTGCAAACAGCCTTCCTTCAACCGGGACCAATCTCGGACTCCAAAATATCCGATCAGGACCATAGGATGAAGGAAGTTGACGCAAGGTTCAAGGACCAGGAACCGTTGAAGGAGTCAAGACGGGTGATATTCTGCTCGAGGTCCAGGTTGATGCGTTGTTTTTGAGTCAGATTCGACCGCAAATTCCGATGGCGGCATCCCTTTCAGGCAACGCTGTGAAACATTTTGAGAATGAAAAACAAAGCAGAACAAC
>JANXOO010000252.1 GCA_025353525.1 Schlesneria sp.
GAGCAGACACGATCGTCACAGGTAAAACAGGATTCGCACGCTGCGTGATGGCGGTCACCTGGATCAGCGGCAAAGTCCGACAGACGTAACGACCGTTTCCCCGAGCCACTGAAATCGGCATTGCAGAGACCGGATTGGCGGCATCAAGATAGCCTTCGATCACGATCTCGGACCCGGCAGGGACTTCGAGTTCGTTCGTACGACAGCGAACGACGTCGATTCCAGCACCTCGTAACAATCCGGCAAACAGCAACGGATTTTCAATGTTCGGCATTGCCGATGCGAGTGACAGAACCGGGTCGCCACCCAGACTGATCGCGACGGGCAAATTCTGTTTCGATTCGATCACAGCGTTGATGATCGCTGACTGTTCGTCGGTGGCGTTGTACCAGGCAAGTTCCAGCGGACCCGTCACCGCCAGAGGCGAACGGCAGATAAGCGACCTTCCGGAAACCGGATGACGGACGGAAAGGTGCCCAGCGGTGATCACCGGATATTGCTCATCAGGCCAACTGCGCGGAATCGGAAGATCCCACAAATTGACATCGCGACCGAGTCGTACAACCTGTTGGCAGGGGGCCGTCTTGACCGGTTTCGGCGACCATTTGCCCAACCCGGCCCAGCCGGGAGCAAGTTTCAACGCGTCAAGCCACCCGCCCGGTTGCTCCTGCTGCAAACGCCGATCAAGCTCGTCCGAAATCGCGTCGAGGTCGGTCACACCCAGGCAGCGGCACAGGCGACGTTCACTTCCCATCAAATTCGTGACGACCGGGATCGTCGCTTTTTTGACGTTTTCGAACAATAACGCAGGACCACCGGACGGATTCGAGCGGACGGCGCGATCTGTGATGGCAGCCAGTTCAAGAGCGGAATCAACCGGAGCCGCGATCCGCACCAGCTCACTGCAGTCGTGCAACTCGGCAAGGAATTCGGCCAATGTGGCGTATGGCATGATCGTCCAAAGCGAGCCCCTGGCCCGTCATGTAACGAGAATCCTGGCCAGCCGGGCGGCGTAAGCCCCCGGACCTGACCACAATTCGGTCCGAGGGCTTACGCCGCTCGGCTCGCCCAAGTCCGCAAAAAAACGATTTGACAATCGCATCACAGCGTTGCAGCAAAAGCCCTACAGCAACGTTTCAAGCAGCATCCTGATCTTCCGCAATTCCAGGGCTCGTTCCTGGCCTTGCAACAAATCAGGCAGAATCTCGACCGACAACGCC
>JANXOO010000264.1 GCA_025353525.1 Schlesneria sp.
AGAATGCTTACGAACAAATCCGGAAAATCCTGGCACGCGATTCCAGTTCTCGTCGGCGTTGCCACGGGTTACGTCGTCGGTCAGTCAGGAATGGGCTTGGATGTCGCCCGAGCTGAAGTCAAAGAATCGGCTCCGCGTGAAGCGTTCCAGGCGGGTTCCGAGCGATCAGAAACTGTCCTTCGCGAGATTTCGAAGATCCTGAAGACGATGGACGGCCGATTGGAACGGATCGAAAGAATTGCGATCGAGAAAAGGTCCACCGAATAAGAGTTCGATCTGTTGCGCAAGGGCAAGCGGAGAATTGCCCGACGGATTGGGTGAGACCACTTCGACATGGACGTTTGTCTGTTGGAATGACAGCGTCTATCGAGAATCGGCCCCAAAAATGTCTACCGCAGCTCTTCCCTTAAGCATTTCCAAATCTTCCCGCAGGAGAACGGCTCCGTCGGCCGCCACGATGGTAGGCGTCGACATCGGTTGTCATTCAGCGAAGATTGTGCAACTGGAAAAAGGGTTTGCGACGGTACGGCCGCGAGTCTGTCGCGTTGTGCCCCACGAAGTTCCCCTGACACCGGACGACCCTCTGCGATGCCTGGACGAAATCGAAAGAACGTTGCGTCGCGCATGGTCGTCCCGGAACTGCTGGTGTCCCTTGCCAGCGGCATGCATCCTCTCGATGAATCTGATGACCTTCCGTACGTTTGAATTACCGCTCGCGGAAGGTTCTCCAGTCACGTCACAGGATTGGCAGAACTCATTCGTGTCCGAGACGGAAGCGATGTCAAGTGGGATGATTGTGGAAGGCTGGCCGACACAAACCGCATTGCCAGCGCGCGGCAATTCATCTTTCGCGGCACTGGGGATCGACGAATCGTTTGCGTCGGCGATCGTCGACAGATTCTGGAAATGCGGCCTGGACTGCCAGGTGCTGGATGGATTGCCGTTCGCCATGGCTCGCGCCGTGACAGGGGCCGGGATCGAGGGAACTGTCGCTGTGATCGATTGGGGATATAGTACCATGACCCTGACCGTCGTTGTCGATAATCGTCCGTATTTCACGCGAGTTTTCCGAGACTGTGAACTTCGGTCGTTGACGAGCGTCGTCATGCGTTCGCTTCAACTGGAAGCCCCGCAATGCCAGCAGCTCATGACCGCCTACGGATTCGGACAATCCACGCGTGACTTTGAGGCAACGGAAATGTCAGCGATGCTGGCCGAAATCGCGGCACCTTACTTGAATAGACTGAGCGACGAACTTCGCCGAACGTGGCAGTTCCTTCAGCAACTTACGGGGCAGACCCCTGCGAGAGTCATTCTGATGGGTGGCGGCGCAACGTTGAAATCAAGTGCTTCAATTGTGAGCAGTGCGATCCGCGTTCCGATCGAAGTCTGGTCTCTGCCTCACAATTCCAATTCCGGCGGGGGACCGGAATCGGCGTCCGCGCCATTTGGTCCCGCGTTTGCGTTGGCTCGTTTGACGAGGAACAAATGAGCAACCATCTCAACTTGCTGCCGCTCATCGCGCTCCGTCGCAACCTCATTTGGATGCGGGTTCGTCAGTGGAGTTTCGTGTGGATTATGACAATCGTGACTTGCCTGACAGTCACTGGAGTGCAGACATGGCGGGTCGCTTCGCAGCACTATCAGTTGTCTCAATTGCAAGTTTCCTCGCTTCCGCTAAGAACGACACAGCGTGAGCTCAATCAGAAGTTGCAGCGGTTGGCGACCCTCCGCAGCCGAGAGTCGATGCTGGCGATGCTGGAACGAATGGAGCAACCCGTGCAACTCCTTGGAATTATCGGGCGGTCGATTGGCGACGAACGCCCGGAAGTGCAGGTTTTTGACTTCTTCATATCGCCAACTCGCGTCGTGCAACTCATCAAGCCGTCTGAAACGGGAAAAGACTCTGCGAGCGGTGTTCAGGCGACGACGCGAAATATCGAACGCGTGCAACTCAAAATTGATGGTCTGGGTATTGATGACCTGGCGGTGGCTCGTTTCGTAGCGGGCCTTCGCGAAGCGGGTGTATTTGAAACCGTCGCTCTAAAATCCTCGATTCGCGCTTTGTCATTTCCTGGCGAGAGTCGTCAGTTCTCGGTCGAATGTGTGTTTCAATGACCATTTCATCATCGCTGAAAGCAATCAATTTTGGACTTCATGCCGGCGGGCTCGGTGTGACGGTCGCGATCGTCTACGTGACCTGCACGTTTGCCGTCGTACCCATGCAGGACCGGCATCTGACCATGGCCAGTAGTATTCTCGAAGAGAAACGCTGGATGGCGCAGAGTTCAGAAATACATTCACATCATCGCGAGATCGAACTCAAGTTGTCCCATTCGGAAGAGTCATTTGCGCGCGTGATCTCTCGTATTCCCGAAACTCCGCACGAATCCGAGTTCCTCGCGCAGGTGACCGAGTTGGCTCGCAACTCCAAATTGCGAATTCAACGCTACCACCCACGGGAACCGGTCAACGAGGGAACGCATACGGCACTCGAAGTACAACTCGACTTGATCGCGGATTATCCGGGAATCTGCCGATTCCTTGATGGACTGCGGACGCTGGCGCGACTTTGTCGCGTGACCAGTCTTCACGTGCGTTCGATGGGGAGCGAGGGGGCCGAACTTGCGATTGAGATGACACTCAGGATCTACTTCGCGCCGCTCTCGAAGACGACTGTTGCGGAGACGCTCAATGGCTGAACCACATTCGAAGAAACAGGTTTCTCAAAATCGAATTAAGCTGCTGCTGGTCACCGTTTTAAGCGTTGTCCTGCTTTACGTGATCTTTTCACAGTCAGAGCATGGACCAGTCACCGCGCGTGTCGTCGGAACTTCCGATCCCCGAACGACGAACCCATTGTCACTTTCCGACTCCGTGAAAAGTCGTGCGGGATCCATGAATCCCGCGCCGGGATCAGTCCTGGCGACCGTTGCATGGCCCGCAACGCCGCTAGCCGATGTACTGGCCATCAACCCATTCAAATTGCTGGACGACCTGAAGCCAGTCGGTCTCATTCCGGGAACCACGCCGACAGTCGTCGAGTCAGGCGCAGACCTTGCGGAGTCGCAGGACACCAAATCGATGGAACTCCGCGATGCCATTAAATCCCACCGTCTCAAAGCAATTGTGAAAACTCCCACGGGGATCGGTGCAATCGTGGGTGATGCCGTCATCGGAGTGGGGGATGTCGTTGGAAATCGGCTTCGCGTCACGGAAATCCGTCCCATCGGAGTCGTATTTGAACTCATCGAAGAACCAATCGACCGTATCTCGACAATCGAAAAGTAAATTAAAGCAATCGATTCGCCTCCGATGTAGCGGGTACGATGGATTCGAGTACGGCTTCGGCGTTTCAACCGAATGAAACATCGTCACCGGCAGTCTCTGCCGAAAGTGGAGCGATGATCACGCTCGCGAATTCCGCCTGTGAGGGTCGTACCGCTTGTGAACAATTCAACGGCTGAAAGCCGTACGGATTGCCGATGAGTCCAAGAGTAGACGCAATCTCGGATAAGTTTGTGGCGATTTCTCGCCACCGACGCGTTGCCTGTTTCGGCGAAGATCTGGATTTCACGGACGATGACGCAATCAGGTTTGAAGTCATCCAGGCGTTCGCTTGGAATGACTTGAGCGCGGAGCAAGGAATGCAACACTTGAAGCCAACCACTATCGCCCGCGACCTGATCGTGATGGTGGCAGTCGCACTGACTCTCACCACTGTGGTCTCGGCTGAGCCCCGGTTCAGGTGGTGGAAATCGGACGGGGCCGACAATTCGAAGGCCGCACCACCCGTGAGTCGTTCTCGCAAGAGTTTTTCTTCCGAAGTGCCACTTTCACAACAGACTGCGACCACTCCAACCCTGGATAATCGCCGGCAAATCGCCCCCTCGAATTCCGTCGCCGTTACGAAACCCACGACGGAGCATTGGTGGGACCGACTTCGCGGCAAATCAATCAAGAATGAACAAAAGGATGCCGCCGGCAAGACGTCGAAGGTCGACGATGAGGTTCCGGTTGTCATTAAGAAAAGTCGACCACCGTCGCCTGAAAAAATGGCGGCTATTCGCAACGCCCCGAAATCGACGACGACGTCTGTAATCGTCCCAAATGACGCGGATGACGATTTGCATCTGGCTTCAGGCGAAGTCGAACGTTCGGATGTCGATGATCGTCGTGAGCCGCGGTCACGTTCCATTAATATCCAACCAGACCTTCGTCCTCGTTTGCAAATTGGACGTCCCGATGTTTCGCGACCGCGCTCAAACACTTCCATCCAGCCAGTCACATTCGACAGTGAAAATGATCCCACCCCCCCATCTCCCGTTCCTGATTTGCGGCAGGATTCGGGAAAAGACAACGGGTTGCTGCCATTTGAAGAAAACGGGCGCTCATCCAAAATTCAACTGCGTCCGTCAAAACTTTCCGACGAACTGATCTCGCTCACGGTAAGGGACGCGCCGCTATCAATAGTACTCAGCCTGGTCGCCGAACAACATGGCCTCAATCTGGTCGCGGGCAGCGAAGTTGATTCACGCGTCACGGTCACGCTGAACGACGTCGCTCTGGACGAAGCTCTGAATGCGTTGCTGACGGTGAACGGCTACAGTTGGCATAGGAATCGGAACATTCTGATCGTCTCGAAAGTCGTCAGTGACAGCCGTTCGTCGCCCATGCTGCGAGGCGTTATCATACGGGTTTTCCGGTTGAACTACATCTCGGCAATTGACGTCGAGAAAGTCGTCACGACGCTGCTCTCGCCCGCCGGTCGAGCGGTCACGACGGTTGTTGACATTAAAAGTACTCGACGAACGAGAGAAGAAATCGTGGTCGAGGATCTTCCGGAGTACGTCGAACGTATTGCGGCTTATATCGCCGAAGTAGATTGCGCTCCGCGTCAGGTACTGATTGAAGCACATATTCTGCAAATCAATCTCGAAGCCAATTGCATTCACGGAGTCAATCTCCAAAAGCTGTTCAATATCGGGAACACTCAATTCGCAATGCAAACAACGGGATTTGCAAACCCCTTAGCCAGTCCTGCATTTTTCTTTGGCATCAACAACAATGATTTCCACTCACTCGTGCAAGCATTGACAACACAGACGGATTCGAAAACACTGGCCACGCCGCGGGTTCTTTGCCTGAACGGCCAACATGCGAAGATTCACATCGGGCAGCAGTTGGGGTTCCTGGTTACGACGACCACGCAGACGAGCACACTTCAAAACGTGAATTTCCTGAACGTTGGTGTGATCCTCGACGTGACGCCGGTGATCACGGACGAAGGGCTGGTGATGTTGCATGTCAAGCCGGAGGTTTCTGGCGGACAGATTAATCAGAACGGTTTACCGTCGGCAACCACGACGGATGTCGAGACCACTGTAATGCTCGCGGATGGACACGGAATGATCATTGGCGGACTGATTAAAGAAGAGGACACGGAAGTACAGACAAAGGTTCCTTATCTCGGCGACCTTTGGGTGGTCGGTCGGCTTTTCCAACAGCGAACGGTCTTGCGACAGCGAAACGAAATCATTATCGCACTGATTCCGCACATCCTTCCAAATCCCGGCGACAAGCTCGCGGGAATGGATGCTGAATTGGAGCGAGTGCGAACGCCGTTGCTCAGTCCCCCACTCGAACGATTCGATCGTCGTCTTTGGGAACCCGATCCGCCGGATGCCATTTTGAATCCCAAACACATTTTCTCTGGGGAAATTCTTCGCAGAATCGAAGATCCGTATGGCAATGGGCTACCCACGAATATTGACGAGGAATGGCAGGAGTGATTGTTGACCCATGATCGATTGTAAAATCCTTTTGCGGATCTGGTAAATGTTGC
>JANXOO010000342.1 GCA_025353525.1 Schlesneria sp.
TTTTTTGGCTGTTCAGGCCAAAAAATGGAGGCGGGGGGAATTGAACCCCCGTCCTGAGATCCCTTGGAAAGAGCATCTACGTGCGTAGTGCGCTGATTAATGTCATTGCCGAAGGTTCAACGAACGAAACCCGCTGGCAACCAGTGACCCACAAATCTTGCCCCAGGCGTAAGTCACATTGACCAGGGGCCAGCCGGTATTTACATCTGACCTTCGGACTCCACAGGCGGGGATTCCTCAGTCAGGGCCCCATTTAGGCGGCCAGGGTCAACGGCTTGTTAGCAGTTGTTGTTTGATCAGCTTTTTACGTGGCCCACTGATCAACCACGACACGCAACCCAGACCTCGCATGACCCAGTCGAATCCGGTCGCCCCCGAGGTGCCCTTGACGGGCTTTGCAATTCGTCGAATGATCCGGTCGACATCGCTATCAACCGCGTCATCCGACTTGCCACAATTGGAAACCTAATCCTACTGGTTGTCCCGACCGCGTCAAGCGGCTTTCTTTTCAAGTCACCGGCAGGAAACGGAATACCCCTTGCGGAAAAACGGGGACACGGAAAAACGGGAACACGGAAAAACGGGGTCAGGCACCAGGTGGAACTGGAACCTGTCCCCGTTTTTCCGCCTGTACCTTTGTTACGCGACTGCGGTAAGCGGCATTCCTTCTATGGCGATCCCTTGGCATTTGTGGCACCTGGCAGAGTATACTCCCTGCCAGCCTTCTCGTTGGGGGCTTTGCTTTTCGTACTTCGCCTCGATTCTGAAGGCTCTATGGATACACCCGTTGAAGATTTATCCTACGTCGTCCGCTACGGCGTCACTCGAATTCTTGGTGAATTCACGGCTCGCGGTTATGGCGGGTTAGCTCGTGGAGCGTCGGTCATTGTACGCAGTGATCGAGGCCACGAATGGGGAACGATTCTCAGTACGGCGACCGAACAGACTCGAACGTATCTGGGTACCTCCGCTGCTCATGGTCGAATCCTTCGCGTAGTGACGTATGAGGACGAGGCCGAACGGGACCGTTCGGCGACGCTCGAAAAAGAAGCATTCGCCGGTTGCCTCGAACTGATTCGTGAGCGCAGCATGCAAATGCAATTGATCGATGCCGAACAGGTCATCGGTGGCGAGCGACTGATTTTCTATTATGTTTCCGAGCAACGCGTCGATTTTCGGGATCTTGTCAAAGGATTGGCCAAGCGATTTCATGTCCGGATCGAGATGCGGCAGATCGGGATCAGGGACGAAGCCAAATTGCTCGCCGATTACGGAGACTGCGGGCAACCGGTTTGCTGCAATACGTTTCTGCGCGAGATGCCTCCTGTGTCGATGAAGATGGCAAAGCTGCAGAAGGCGACGCTAGACCCTTCAAAGATCTCGGGACGTTGTGGCAGACTGAAGTGCTGTCTGCGCTATGAGTACGACACGTACGAAGAAAATCGGCGCGAGATGCCGCCGGTCGGTGCGACGGTCGTCACGAAGCAGGGAACAGGCCGCGTTGTCGGGCTGGAACTTCTCGCCGAAAAACTGGTTATTCAGTACGAAGGACAGCGGCAGGTGATTACCGATGCGAAGGACGTGCTGACTGTCGTCAGCACCAAATCAGCAAAGACCGCACCGGCTGCAGAATCAAAGTCATCAAATGAAGATGGGGCAACAGATCATTCATCGAAATCAAAGCCTCGGCGAGATCAGAAGCCGCGAGGTGATTCACCGCAGAACCCCCGTCCGCAACGAGAGGAACGCACCAATCAACCCGACGAGCGTCCATCGGACGATCGTCCTGATCCCGATGCGGGCTGATCACTGATGGCCAAAAGTCTCACCTCGGTCCGAACGGTTTCGGGTCAACGAACGTCCACCGCGACGATCATTGTCGCCGTGCTTTTGGTGGTCTATTGGCTACTATTGTTCTGCGGGACGCACATCCGTATCCCCAAGGGGATGTTACCTGGTCAATCCGACAAACTGATTCACTTTGCGGCGTACGCCGTTTTGGGCACGTTGCTCATGTCATTGCGAGCCACGAGGGGTGTTTATCCCTGGTACAGCGTCTATGCTCGCTGGTTTGTTTTGTCCGGTTACGGAGCGTTCGACGAACTGACGCAATTGCTCGTCAATCGAAATGCTGATGTCCTGGATTGGCTGGCGGATAACGTCGGTGCTGCGGTGGGACTCGGTTTTGTAACGTTGATACTGTGGCTGTTCCGCAAGTCGGTGAGATCTCCGTCCCCGGATTCGCCTTCCGCCGGATCTGCGCAAGACTGATGCCGGATGCCGGGAGACGTGGCCTCAAAACGGGGTCGACGGACTTGATGCGAAAAAGATTTTGGCAGTCGTGCTCCTCGAAACCGGTTCCAGAAGCTATCCTGCCGACATTGCGTTCGGTTTACGTCACCTGTGATTTTCCAGCACAAGGCACCTGTCTATGTCTGATGAGCCTCTGATTGCAGTATTTGTGGATTTTGAGAACCTGGCGATCGGTGTACGGCACATGAAATCGGGGTCATTCCAGATCCAGTTGATCCTGAAGCGATTGCTGGAAAAGGGGCGGATCGTCCACAAGCGAGCCTATTGCGACTGGAGCAATTACCGTGATGCGGTTCGCGAGTTTCATTCGCAGGGAATCGAACTGATCGATATCCCGCAGAGTAAAATGAGCGGCAAAAACAGCGCGGATATCCGGATGGTCGTGGATGCAATCGACCTGTGCTATGCCAAACAACACATTGATGTGTTTGCCCTGATTTCGGGTGACAGCGATTTTTCTCCGCTGGTTTCCAAGCTGAAAGAGAACAACAAACGGGTTCTCGGTTGCGGTGTCAAAAGCTCGACATCAGATCTCCTGATCGCCAACTGTGATGAGTTTATTTATTACGACGACCTGATCCGGGTCGCTCAAAAACCGGCTGTTGTTCCCAAGGCAGGGGCCAAAAAAGAAGACAAGAAACAGGAAGCGTTCGACCGGTTGCTCGAAGTTTTGAATTCGCTGGAACTGGACTACGACCCTCCAATCTGGGGATCGATGCTTAAACAGGCGATCAAACGCGTTCATCCCGGCTTCAACGAAGGATATTACGGTTACGGGACATTCTCGGACCTGTTACACGACATTCAGGACGCCGGGCTGATCGAACTCGACTTCGACGAAAAACGTGGCAACTACAAGATCTGCACGAAAAAAACAGTCAAAAAGAAAGCACCGCAGGTTGGTCCGTGACATCGCACTTCCAGAACGTCCCTGGTATCCCGACAAGAGGAACATTTCGTTCATGACTATCATCGACCTTCGCAGCGATACTGTCACGAAACCGACGGCAGCGATGCGAACAGCGATTGCGAATGCCGAAGTCGGAGACGACATGACGGGCGAGGACCCGACCGTCAATCGTCTTGAACGCATGGTCGCCGAACTGGTCGGCAAGGAAGCCGCGGTTTATAACTGTTCAGGGACCCAGTCGAACCAGATGGCCATTCGCGCCCACTGCCAGCAGGGTGATGAAATCCTGATCGACGAGACCGGCCACATCGTGAACTACGAAGCGGGGGCTGCCGCTGCGTTGAGTGGCGTTTCGGCGCGCTGCTTGCGTGGTCGGGGTGGAATGCTGGATGTCACCGATCTCGAAGGGATGATTCGTCCTGGTAACCAGCACAGTTGTATCACGCGTCTCGTCTGCGTCGAAAACACCACGAATCATGGTGGCGGACGTGTCTGGCCGTTGGCACAAATGGTGCGAGTCGGCGAATGGGCTCGGGAACACAAACTCAAGGTTCATGTCGACGGAGCACGGTTGTTTAATGCCGTGGTTTCCGGCGGGTACAGTGCACTCGACTTTGTCAGTCATGCCGATTCGGTCTCGATTTGCTTTTCCAAGGGGCTCGGCTGCCCGATGGGATCGATTCTTGCAGGTGATACAGCCACAATTCAACGAGCGCGGAGAGCTCGAAAAGTATTCGGCGGAGCTTTGCGGCAAGCCGGTATGATGGCCGCAAGCGCCATTTACGCACTCGAACATCACGTGGAACGACTGAAGATTGACCACGACAATGCGTGCGCGTTTGCTCGGGCCATTTCGGGCATCGAGGGAATTCATGTGAACCTTGCCGAGGTCGAATCGAACCTTGTCTTTTTCGAGATCGACGCCGGATTGGGAACTTCGTCGCAGTTGTCCACTCAATTGACGGAACGTGGAGTCAGAATGTATCCGTTCGGCCAACAGCGATTGCGCGCTTGCACGCATCTGGATGTCACAACGTCCGACGTGCTGCGGGCAGCAGACACGATTCGGGAATGCCTTGCACTCGGAGTCAATGATTCTGTCGCGGGTGAACAATACTGACGTGCATCGGGACGCGGTACCTCGCAAAAAGTATCCCGGGTTGCAGCAACCGGATTGTGAACTGGGCTGAGTGCAACCGGAATGAATGCAATTGCGTGAATTGACTCGACTATGCGCTTTCGGGATCAGAATCGGCGCCTTCGAGATAAACCGAAAATGTTGTCCCTTTCGGCGATGTTTCGGTCAGTTCAATACGACCACCGTTTTGTTCGACGATATTGCGGCTGACGAACAGGCCCAGGCCAGTTCCTGTTGTTTTGGTCGTCACGTACGGCTGGAAGATCCGGCTTTGCAGATGTTCGGGAATCCCCTGTCCGTCGTCGCGCACATCGATTCGTAGCCAGAAGTCTTCGCGCGAAGTCCGAATTTCGATGGTCCCCCCTTCTTCGGTGGCGTCCATTGCATTCAGAATCAGGTTCAGGAAGACCTGGACCAGTTGATCGTGAACGATCATGAGCATCGGTACTTTTTCCGCGTACTGCGTGACGATCTGCTTTCCTTTTTTTCGCTTGTAATACTTGGCGATATTCAGCGCCGCATCAATCATCGCGTGAATGTCGCAACGCGTTTGCTCGTTGACGGCAGGTCGGCTGAAATCGACAAGTTCCCTGAGTGTTCGCTGGATGCGGCGTAACTGGTCGTCAACGAGTGACAGTTTCTCGCGCGTTTCGCCTTCGATGTTCCGGCGATTCAACAATTGGACCAGAGAGCTGATTGCGGCCAGAGGATTTCCGACTTCATGTGCGATCCCGGCCGCCAGCAGGCCGAACGCCGCTTGCTTTTCCTGCTGGACGAGCATTGCTTGCGATTCCTGCAACTGCCGGGTTCGTTCGGCAATCCTGTGTTCGAGCAGCGACTGGTTTTGCTGCAGCTTGCCGTTCAAATCGCGCAGCCGTACGCTGGCCCACTTCAACAATCCCGACAATGACACGCAGGCCCAGGTGACCCAGCCGATAAAGATCGGCATCAGGATCAGTGCCGAGATTTCGTCTCGGGTCGCGATTTGTCGAGTCAGCGCGAGCGTCATATAGCTGATTGAATGGACGCCGAAAGTGACCCAGGTGATGAGCGGTGCATACCGAATCGCGCACACCAGCAGCGACAGAAAATAATAAAACCGGAACGGACTGAGCAGCCCCGCATCAAAATGGCAAAGGAGCCCGATGAACAATGCTTCCATGCACGAAATGAACAATGGCCAATCACTGAGGAAGACGCGACCGCGCAGTGACCAGACGGTATCCAGTAATGCGTACACCGCACCGAGCAGCAGAATCGCATTCAGGATTCCGCGATTCGGTCCTTCGCCGATCAGATTGACCAGCATATATCCGACACAAATCCCGAACCAGCGTATGCGGACGGTAATCGCCTGGGTCGCTAATCCCCAATCGAAATCGTCAAACTGCCGCTCGTTATCTGACATACGTTGTTGCTTGCGATAAGTCCGTGATGAGCGACTTGCGATCGCGATGTTTCTCGTTGTCAGGCGACCAGCAGGAAAGGAAATATCGGTCGCTGAAAAAGGGGCACAGACACCGCGAAGTGCGGGAGTGAGTGGCCATTTTTTAGACGGTCAATTGTCCACTGCCTGTCGTCTTACGCGCCCGTCGTGCCAGCGACCGGCTTCAGGACGATCATGGCGAGCGGCGGAAGCGTAAGGGAGATAAATTGGCTCTCTCCGTGGCATTGCCCCGGTTGTGAGTAGACACCGCCGACATTTCCAACATTCGAACCAGCGTAAATGCTGGAATCGG
>JANXOO010000426.1 GCA_025353525.1 Schlesneria sp.
CCTGGCATTGTCTGATCTCCCGCCCCAAAATCGAGGGTTGACGAGAGTTATCACTTTTATCGATTTCATGAAACCCCGTTTCCGGGACGTGGCACTAGCCTCCGCCAAATATTTACGATTCTTATTGGCCGACTAACCCTCTAATGCAGCAGTATTTTCTCGAAGAAATCCTTCGTATTGCTCCTTCATCAAATCAGAGAGAAATGACGCTAAAATTAGGGTGAGAGCAGATCCCAGTGCCTCGATTTGCTCAGAAATTAGACGATTCGCAGCTTTCGGGGGAATTTGGCAATATTCGGCGAAGTCGAGCCACATCCTCCGCGTAAATTTTCTGTCTCGCCCGCCAATAGGCATTGCGAGGTGATCATCCGGTATGACCAATTTCGTGCAGACGAGATCATATGCTGGTGACAAGCAGCAAATGTCATCGGATTTTGTGATCAGAGAGAAGTTTTTAAGATGCATGTCTCCGTTCTCAGTCCACCAGGAAAACAGGATGAGGCGAAATAGTTTTTGGATTTCGATAAGGGGTTCAGTCGCATATTTTCGAAGTGTCCTCACGCATAGTTCAGCTGAACCGTCGTACTTGTCTCTGAGCCTTTTCTCTGCCAACTGGCAGAAATCTTCTGTTGGAAGCTTTGTCCCATCATCAAGGCGGTCGAATCGCTTGATGATGTAGGCGGTCGCTCCATCTTTGAGTTGAACGAGGCCAAATGGAGGAACTTCGATTGAGACCAGTCGTGCGAGCCGCATCGTAAGTTGCTCATTCTGTGGAAGTGATGAGTAACGCGAGGTTTCCGGTTTTAGAATGTACCGTCCTCCATTGGCAGTCACTTCGAGAATGCTCTTATCAGGAGACAGAGTCAGACAAGCCTTTTCCTGTGTTCCCGAGATCGACATCTTCCCAGCCATGTTGGTCGCGGCGAGTCGATAGAGACTTGAGAGATCAACATCAAGTATAGGAAACGTTGGAGTGCCGAACAGTGACTCAATGCATTGCGCGTGGTACTTTTCCTCGCCAGCGAGTTTGCCAAGACAGATCGAACAGGACTTCATCGCTGGCTCGTTTCAGATTCGAATGGTTTGATTTCGACTGCACCGACGCAGTCACCACATGTGGCGAGCAGCATGCCGAATGGGTCATCCTTCGAAATCTTCAACTTCTTGGATGAAACATCCAACAACCATCCCTCAGGCAGCAAGTTCTCAAAAAATGGGTGCAATCCGTGATACTCGTAGGGCTCGGCGCGAAGTGGCAGAGTAAGTGAAATGGGTTTGGCCTCTTTGCGAGTCAACCACTCGGGTGAATAAGTGAAACGGGTTGTGTCATTTATTTCTTCAATAATTCCAACCGGTTGCCCTGAAACCAAAACTTGCCCAATTCTGGTGCTCATCATTCATCCTCATCTCTTGGAGCTTCAGCATGGCGAAGCATCCTCCCAAAAACCCGAAGCACCTTATTCACCACATCCAAACGCAACGTGGGTTTTCCATTCTCCAACTCGGAAATGACACGCGTGCCAACGCCAGCCAACTCTCCGAGTTGTCGTTGGGTGAGTTTGCCGACCTGCCGTCTTTCTCGAACGAAATCTCCGATTGACCTTGGACTATCTTTGATGGAGTTCTTCATGAAGCCCCCTTTCAACCGCCGAGCATAACATTCTTAAATGGCTTTCAATTCCCGATCGGGAACACGCAACGAATTGTACCTCGCCCGTTGGTATTCGTCAACCGGATTGTTCCTGATCGGGAATAATCCGATTATCGAGTAGGTCGGAAATCCCAGAGCAATGAATGTTCAATCGGCTTTTGCATACGACCACTTCAAGTGTGCAAATGTGGATGCGTTCCTGATCGGGAATTCGTCCTGATAGAGGTTCATTCTGCAGCGACTGAGGTATATCCTCAGTCGCATGACGGCACCAGTTTGCAAAATCTGCAATCAGCTCACTCCCGATCGGGAATAAATTGATTACAGATTTTGCTTCGAACAAGCAACTATTTTTCAGTCAGGCTGTCGAATGTGGTTCTCTCTCAAAGCGATTCGACACTGACTTATTCCCGATCGGGATTTGATGAATGCCAGTTTAGACTAGGAAGTCTACCTGATCCCAATGGCGAAACGTGCCTCAATTGGCATCGCATTGAGCCGTTCAAACACAACCGAATTCCCGATCGGGAATTCTGTTGTGTTTGAACGATGGGATGTCTGTGGTATATACACCACAGACATCCCACTGAAGACTTCAGATACGCTTCCCGATCGGGATTTAAACCCACATGGGCAATGACCGATTTACACAATTCGCCCGCAACAGCGTTACGAAGTTCTTTCAAGCATCCGGGCAGCGAATCTTCAGGACCAAGGAACTACAGCTTCTGATTTCGAGGACAACAGGGACACACGTAAAATGTCCAATTGCTTGCAGGTTGGAATTCGATCTGGTTCAATGATCATTGCTGGGATTGGCCGGTCTGTGATTTGAGGATTGATGCGATGGCTCGACTCGCCCGTTTGGAATTGTTTTCAGCGTCGGAAGTGGCAATTGTGCATGT
>JANXOO010000354.1 GCA_025353525.1 Schlesneria sp.
ACTCGCCAAACTGAATATCAAAACCGGATCGCACAGTAAAGTCCATCGTCGCCCAGAAGCTCCTGATTCGATTCTCAAAGATATGCTGGCTGACATATGTTACCATTCACGACCCGGGGCTGGCTCATTTTTCCGGCGGGAAATGCAGTGTCCTGCGACTGTGTTTACTGTGAATCTTTCGAGCATCACGGAAAATTGTGCCTGACCCGCTTCTTCAGGCCGTGAACGGTGACGCTGACATTTGCATTTTCGCGAAGAATCTTCATCACGGGTTTGGAACCGAGTGGCCACCTTATTTCGATTATACCACGCGCGGTCGGGTATGAGGGCGATGAGAAATTCAGCGACGCTTGGAAACTGCCGCAGAGACGGAAGTTCCGCCTCGAACGCGGAAACGGACTCATAAACGAAGCCTCAATCTGGACCGCGAGCAGTATGAAACAATTCGGCGAGTGAGTGCGGTACGAGACTCTCGCCGCTTGCTGTCGATGCGCGTTTGAAAACCAGCTACTGAACAGGCGTTTTGTCCAGGCCGGGTTCAGGAAGAAGATTTCCCTACAATCTGTACAACACGCAACGAGAATCCGGGTTCGTTTCTGCGGATTGTTTGGGAGGTACTTGTCGTCCGGTCGTTTGGACCGGGTGGGCGCATTGGCTGGTTTTGAAGCCTCGTCGCCCTTCGAGGATACATCTGTGCGCGGGTCCTCCGGTGGTGCGTTTGTCGCCGTCTTTTCCGATGGATCGGGAGCGAGACCGGAATTCTGAAGGCGATAATTTCGTCCCGTGATCGAGAACATTGCACGAGTAATGTTGATCGAAAGCGTTGTCCGTATGGATGCGGTGGGCAACATTCAAACATGGTGCGCTACGGCTAACCTGTCAAGAGACGCTCGAACGGGGTGTAAAGCGGCAGCGCGATCTGGAACAACAGGCTGTGGTCGTGAGCGGCTTTTTAACCCATTGCAGACTCTTCGCAAATTCGGTTCCACAAATCTCGAACATTGAGGGTATCGGCCCATTCTTCGAGATAAACTTTGTCCAATCGATCTTGCTGTTGTTTGAGTATTCCGGCGATGTCGCGCGATTGCCTCTCGGATGTCTCGTTCCCTTTGCGATACCAAAGAAGTTTGTGCAGAACAACATCTTCAGGCGTGGCAATCCAGACGGAAAGTGATTCAGAGCCGATCTGAACTGTTTGTGGCCGTCGTCGCTTCAAGGTCGATGCGTTGAACGCGTCTGCACCGCTGACAAAAATATCGACTTTCAGAAACGTTTTAAGATGGATCAGGTGGAAGCACTTGCCTCGTTGTACAGCGTCACGCATCGCGATTTCGCTGACATAAAAGTCCCCCGCCCACAGCGCGACGAGTTTTCCGATGAACGGTTCCGAAAGTTCAGCACCAATATCAATGTCGAGGGTGGACCGAGGTTCGCCATAGATGGAACTCGCGACTGATCCACCGATGTAATAAACAATCCCCAAGCGGTCGGATTCCGAAAGGACAGGTCGAATTGCAGGCAAGAGATCAGAAAGACTCATCCTTGATCGCCTTCGAGTCGACGACGCACGCCGTCCGCCAGTTCTTTTCCGTAATTCATTTCCACGAAATGCACGCCGATATCATTTTCATTGTATTCGGGATGTCGCTCGCGAATTCCTTGCCGGCACAGCGACACGACAGTCGCCGTCAAGGCTCGAACCAATGAAAACTTATCGGATACTGATGCGCGGCGAAGCAGTTCCTGTCGAACAGCTTCGGCTT
>JANXOO010000442.1 GCA_025353525.1 Schlesneria sp.
CCGTGTGAGATGCACGAGTGCGACGATGTTCACCTGAATCATCTGCAATTCCGCGACAGGGTCAGAATCGGCGAACAACCCATGCGTACCGAAGCCAGCATTATTGATGAGAACGTCGATGCCGATTCCGCGTTCTTCCAGTAAATGAAACAGTTCTTCCGGTGCTGCCGGATCGGCCAGATCGATCGGAACCGCAACGGCTTCAATCTTGTGTGTGTCGCGTAATTCGACCGCGATTTGACCGAGCCTGTCGGCGTTACGGGCGACGAGGATCAGGTTGTATTTGTCGGCGGCGAGTAGCTTCGCCAAGTCCAGGCCGATGCCGCCGGAGGCACCGGTGATGAGGGCGGTCATTCCAGGAGAGGTATTGGGAGAAAACTCACTCATCGTTGCCGACTCTCAGCGAGGTTATTTTCGCTTGCGCTTCGACTTTTTCTTTTTCACCACAAGCTCAGTGTCCGGCAAATTTGCCTAGTCAGCCAGGTCTTTTAGTCGGCCACTCGCCCGCTTGTTACACTTCAGATCATCAAGCGATATCAGTGGCACTATCACCCCATCCAAGTTGGCTCTCATGCACCGGGCGTGACATTCAGCGAAGTCAACGCCACTCGGTCCGGTGAGAATATCGATGCGAACCGGCTCGCGTCCAAAGATGAAGACTTTTCCCACTTCAAGAAACAGACTCGGCGGAACTTTTGATCGCGGGAATCCCGCGAAATTTTGCATGACTTGGGAGATCAGCCGTGCATTTTCCTTGTCGACCGCGATCCATACGTCCAGATCATCGGTCGCCCTGTGGTAGCCATGGTAATTGACGGCATACCCCCCGACGACCATGTACTTAATTCCCGCCCAGTTGAACGACTCTAAGAACTCTCTCAAATCGGGGAAGAGGTTTGCCTTTGCCATATCCGTAGTTGAGTTGTCGCAACTCCTCTAAAGCCCGCAGTCGCTGCGCGGGCGTACGCGACCACCAATATTCGCGATCCGCTTGATCGGCTTCGGCGAAACTGTCGAAGGTCTCGAGGGTCCAGCCGCGCCGTTTTCCACTTTTGATCTTACTGATTTGTACCATGGTTGACTTCCCGCTTAGAAGTTTCCGCTCAATTTCGTGGAGTCAGTAGATCCAAGCATGCATTCCATCGTGATCCATAAAGAAATGTCGTCAATTCCAATTTCTACCTCTCATGGCTGCTTTGACGGCGAATTCTTGAGGGCCGATTGAATCGAGCGACGCAGGAGAACCAAAGCACCGTCCATTCCATCCGTCGCTTCCAGATTCGCAACGGAGTCACATTGAAGAACGAAAACGGCGACCGATTTTTCATTTGTGCGAGCAATAAGGATTTGAACCCAGCCCTTTCCGTTTTTCAAGGAGGGCGTGATGGCAAAATGCTCGTCACCGTCTTCTTCGCTCCATCGAAACGGTTCCTTGAGATCTATCACTTCAGACAGATTACGCTTTGCGTCGACTTTAGCCTCATTCAGCGAATGAGGTGCATCGCTACCTGAAAGGGGGACAACCATCAGATTTGCCACCCGATTGCCCGAGGGTAAATCCAATGCATAGAACCACGAGATGCGAGAGGGCTTTTTTTCCGGGCGAATGTCAGGCCTGAACGGGTCAGGGATACACGCCAGCATCTCATTTCTCCATCCGAGCACCGGTTGTCGAAGGATCAGCCCATGCCCGGCGGTTTCAGGTTTAGACCACTGGGTACCTCGCACGATTTGATCGAACGCCGTTTCAGCACTTGCGTGTTGAGCGTCGGTGAGGCAAAAGAGAGTGAAAATGTACTTTCCACGCTCGGCAAG
>JANXOO010000452.1 GCA_025353525.1 Schlesneria sp.
TGCGTGGCAAAGCTGTGACGCAAGGTGTGTGGACTGACTTCGCGGCTGGCTCCGATGCGTGCGGCGTAGCGCTTGACGAGTTTCCAGACCGTGATTCTCGAAAGTGGTTTGCCGCTACGAGAGACAAGCAACGGTGTTGTCGCATCGTCCTGTGTTACGAGATTCGATCGCTCGTATTTGAGGTAGGCTTCGACGGCAGATCGGGCGACCGGATTCAGTGATACGATGCGTTCCTTGTTCCCTTTGCCGACGCAGCGGCAGTATCCTTCCGCAAGTTGCACGTCGCGCGGAGTGATACCGCAGATCTCGGAGGCGCGGCAACCCGTCGCATACATCAGCGCGAGCAAGGCGCGGTCTCGAAGCGGATGTCGGTCCGGACTGGTGGGTGCCGCAATCAATTCGTCGACTTTTTCAGGACTGAGGATCTTGGGAAGATGCTGCCAAAGTTTGGGGGAATTCACCAGTTCGACAACACTTTCAGGCAGAATCGCTTCCAGAACGAGATATCTGAAGAACATCTTCAGCGACACAAGGTGTCGAGCCATCGAGGTTGCGGCAAAGTTGTGTGCGTGCAGATCCTGCAAATAGAGTGACAACAGGCCGAGGTCAACCAGTTGGATCCGCGCCGGACCGTGCTCGCGATACCACGCATCGAATCGCGTCAGGTCGCGGCGGTAGGCAAGAATCGTATTATCCGACAGACCGCATTCCGCCTTCAGGTAATGGATGAACCCCGAAAGATGCTGCGATGGATCGGCTGGCCGTTCGGCAGGGCTGGCTGCAACCTGAACGGGACGCTTGCGAGGTGGCATGGCTTTGTCCGGAATGGAGTGACAGTAGTCGTCAGAACTTCATCGTCCGTGACGTGGACCACGCTTGCGTCGTTTGATCGAACTATCGCTTATGCAGCTAAATACGTGGCCATGCAAAAATGAGCGACTTTGATGTGGTTTCCGGATGTAGCGTGAATACGACCGGCAGTGAAGAAATTACCGGATAAAAAAACGGGGACTGGCTCCAGGTCTTCCTGGTGCCTGTCCCCGTTTTTCAGCGACCCGATGAGTGGCAGAAATTGCTGGTTTCTAAAGAGTTGCATCCCGGGATTCGCACAAATAATCCGGATATTTGAAAAAGTCATCCTAATCACATAATTCGACTGAATCGCTTCGATCACTCTAACCGATATGCATTTAGGGCATTCGCCAGAATTCAGTTTTGGCGGTTGTCGGCATTTGCCCTGCGGAGAAACCTTCCGCACTGATGCAATGCATTCGCCACGAATCGACCGGTAAGGAGCTGATTATGCGACGGGGAAGCTGGATTCTCGCCATTTCGGGAATGATGGCACTTCATCAAAGCGGGTTTGCCGCTGATTCCACCGCAGATCAATCGCCTGGACGGGCCTCGGTCGGTTCTGCAAAGGTGACTGCAAAGAAGCCCGCAAAAAAAGCGGATTCCTCTGCAGCGGCCGCTGCTGCCGCCAAATCGAAGAATTACTATAAGGATCTGTTTGGTGACGACGAAGCGGATTCGTCGGAATCACCAAAACGGTACGTGCCGGCATCGGCGCCATCGCGTCAAAATACAACTGATTTTGCGGACGAACCGCAGTCAACTTCATCGACTTCGGCCAGGCCATCGCCAAAAAAGGCGATCCTTGCTGTGGATTTCGATGAGCCTTCATCGTCCGACGTTCCTGCGATCACCGGGAAACCAGGTAAAGAACCTGCTGGCAAGTTGAAGGTCAGCCCGAAAGTGACTCAAGCGGACTTCGACCGGCCAGTCGGCAAGAAGGACAAAGTGCAGCAGATTCGCAACGACGGGCGACCGCGCAGCGCTCCTCCCGTGCCGGGTTTTGATGAGGTCAAAGCAAAGGCAACTCGCACGGCATCAGCCGTCATTGAAAACGATTTCAGTTCGAGCGAAGATCCGTTTTCGGCGGATGACATCCCTTCCCGCTCAAAACCGAAGTCCGAGTCAGTCGCTGACCCGATTCAGACGGGACCGCATACGTCTCAGGTCACTCTGGAATGGGTCAAACGCGGCGAATTCAACGTTGGACAAGAGTGTCAGGCGGACCTGATCGTCAAGAATGCAGGAAAAACCGATGTTTCGCAGGTGGCCATCGATGGCTTTTTTCCTGCCAACGTTCGGCTGACCTCAGCTGATCCCAATCCTGCTGCATCTGCCGACCGTCTGACATGGACGTTTGATCGAATGCCTGCCGGATCCGAACAGCGTATCACGGTAAAGATGATCCCTGGAAAACGCGGGGAAATCGGCGCGACCGCACAAGTTCGATTTACCGGAGCCAATTCGGCTGCGTTTTCGGTTCAGGAACCGATGTTGAAAATCGTCGTTAAATCGCCATCTCGTGAAGTCATGTTGGGCGACCCGGCCTCGCAGATGATTACGATCACCAATCCAGGGACGGGGACCGCACGCGACGTGAAAATCGAAGCGAAACTGTCTGAAGGACTCGAACACCCGTCCCGGGAAGATCACCTGATTATTGATGTCGGGGCCGTTGGTCCCGGTGAAATCAGAACGTACCGGTTGGGGCTGACTGCGGCCAGAGGCGGGACGCAAACCATTGATGTCGTTGCGACATCCAGTTCCGATGCCACCAGTTCCGATTCGGTCCAGTTCGATATTATTGCACCGAGTCTGAAGGTCGCCATCGAAGGGCCGTCGCTGAGGTACAAGGGACGCAATGCCAAATATGCAATGACCGTCACCAACGACGGAAACCTTGTCAACAACAATGTGCGAATCTCGCAACTCGTCGCCGATGGATTCAGGTTTGTCTCGGCTGATCACAATGGCAAGCTGGATGCAGCAACCAACAGCATTCAGTGGTTTATCGGGCGGCTGGAACCGGGTGAATCGGCTCATGTTGCTTGCGAATTGAATTCGCTCCAGATCGGCGAATTCTCACACAAGGTCGTTGTCGCGTCCGACGAAGGAATTCAATCCGAGGCTCGAATTGACACTCGCGTCGATGGAATTGCATCACTGACGATGGAACTGATCGATCTCGACGACCCCGTCGAAGTTGGTTCCGAGACTGCTTACGAGATCCATGTGAAGAACGACGGTTCCAAAGTTGCTACAGCTGTCACGATTGCTTGTGAATTGCCCGCCGGGATGCAATTCCTGTCGGCAAAAGCCCCCGTCGAACGAGCGATCGAAGGTCGGCAACTGGTTTTCAACCCGATCGAACAAATCGCCCCAGGTGATCAGGTGACGATTCGCATTCAGATGAAAGTTGTCAAAGACGGAAGCCATCGAATGAAAGTTCGGCTGACGGGCGGAGGATTGCAGGATCCAATGGCCCTCGAAGAAGTCACTCGAGCTTATGTTGACGGGTCAAACTGACCGCCGGGGAAAAACGGACACACTTGCTGGTCGCTGTCAGAATTCCGTACAAGCGGCACGAAAGAAACAACCACACACTGACAACTCATCGACCGGGTCACTTCAAACGGAGTGGCCCGGTCCCGTGTTTTGATGGTACTCAGGGTTTGATCGAGTTGGGGCCTGAGTTCGATTTCTTTGACCGGATAGCAGTTACCGGGCTTGCATCTGCTCGTTGAAGATACGAGCGATATCGCTTTCGGTCACCGTGATTTCCCGTGTGAATCCTGTGTGCGACCGCCAGTAGGCAACTTGCGCGGCCTTGGCCGGAGCAAGGTGAACCATCCGTGCCAGGAATGACTTGTCCTCTTCAGACAGCTTTCCAATCGACGGATCCCAGTTGGTTCGCGATTCGATCACCAGTGAGTCGACGCGTGAATCGTATTTTGTGTAGTCTGCCATATTCGTTTTAGCTGTGAAGTACAATCGTTGATGCGGGTAAAATCAACACGACTTTCCGCTGGGCGACGGATCATACTCCGACGGCACGGGACTGGCAAAGCATCGCGTGGTGGACTTTTTCAGTGCGGGTGGCTTTTGGTTTGGTGATTGACGCACGGCTGACGACTTGGGAGAAACGCGAAGAGCGGCTGAAGCCTTTGAAGACAGGCTCAGGCCTGAACTCCAGCGCGAACTCCAGCGAGGGTGGCATCGTGTTGGTCGTTCGCTATTATTAAAGTTCGTAGCGATTTTTCATCGAACTGCTTCAACCGATTTCCACCCGCTGTCATCACTGCCGGAAAGCGAGTCCTTCTGTGTCCACCAAATGGATTTCGTGGCAACATGTTGCACCGTCGATCCACTCCGACGACGGCGTTCGGTTACTGCAAAATGTTGAACAGATGGTCGCCGCTGCCATTTCTGCAGAGTCGATTTCCGGATTTCTCAAGTCGCAATTGCCCGATCTGGCGGGAGAACTCGCCGCAAATTCCGTTGGCATCTTTCTGCGAAATCCGGAATGGTCAACGTTGGCTCAACATGGACGAATCGGGCTCAACGACATGCCCAAAAGCCTGTTCATGGATGTCCTGGATCGCGATGCGGGGTTCACCGGGCCACTTGAAAAAGTCGCAGGATCATTTGTTGTGGCGACTCCGTTGCGAAGTCAAAGCCATACGGGAGCCGTTCTGGTTTTTGCCGGGCGCAGTTTTCCTGACGATGCGCTTCCTTCGGCCATGCTGATTTCCAGAGGTGTCGGTGCGTGTCTGGATTTTCTGTCGCGGCACGGTCAATTGTCCCGACGGGTTGAACAGCTTCAGAGCATTTTAAGGATTTCGTTGAACCTGTCAGCCGTTCACGAGACCGAACCGTTGCTCGAGCTGATCGCACGCGAGGCCACGCGACTTCTGGACTGTGATCGCGCCAGTATTTTCATCTGGGACAAGGAACATCGTGAAGTTGTCGGTCGACCTGCCTTGGGCGTCGAAGGGAATTCGTTGCGGATACCTGACAATACCGGTGTTGTCGGGGAGGTCATTCATTCGGGCAAGACATTGCGCGTCGACGATGCCTATCACGACACACGATTCAGTAAAAAGGTCGATACTGCCAGCGGGTACAAAACACGAAATCTGCTTTGTGCACCCCTTTACGGATCTGACAAAAAACTGTTGGGGGCATTCG
>JANXOO010000462.1 GCA_025353525.1 Schlesneria sp.
CCATGTCTGGCCCTGACCCATGCCCCACAGTGCTCCGTGGTTGAAGGTGGTCGCCAGCTCAAAATCGATGGGAATTCCGAGGAAAATCCCCTTCCAGACGGTGTGCTGGTTATTGGCTTTCAGCCAGTCAAAAACGGCCCACTTTGACCAGAGGTCCCAAAACAAACCGCCGATTGAAAGAACCGCGAACAGGACGTACCGGGTTCGTAGAATCCCTGCAGAAATCGACGGAGGGCCCGCAGCGGACAGACCTGTTGACGCATCGGGACTTGAAGCCGACGCATTTGACATTGTGAATGGGGCCGTCACAATCGACTCGATTACCGATGTTCCTCGCGCTTCCGTTCGCATTCCACGCAGTTCCTTGCATAGGGGATTTCGCGCAACCGATTCTTCGGGATCATCGATTTTGCGGGCGGCCTGCCTGCTTCCTTGCAACTGAGGCAAACGCCAAACGTCTCGTCATTAATTCGCTCGAAAGCCTCTTCGATCTCTTCGAGGACTTCCTGTTCGTTTTCCACTCGCCGCAAGGTAAATTCCTGCTCGTACGTCTCGGTCCCCAATTCTGCCAGGTGCGTGGGCGACTTCGATTCCGAACTGTTTTCGTTCCGGTCGAGCGCGTCAGCCGTCATGTGCTGGACATCACCGCGGACTCGCGTACGCAGAGTGTGCAAAAGATTCTTGAACTCGTCCAGCTCAGCTTTTTTTAGCATGGGCATGCACTTTCGGATACCGTCAAGGAAGGGCAAAACAGGCGGGCGACCTCTGATTATATGTTTCTGTCATAAGAATTTTCAAGTTGCGTGTCGGACATCAGGCGAAATGTGAACAGAATGAGGTTCATCAGGGAGCAAAAACCGGCTTTTCCAATAATCCTGATTAGACCGAGGTTTAACGCAAGATAATATATGGAAATTAGTTACGGAATTTTTCATCAGAAAACAAGGCGATTCGATCAATAAAGTTTCCCGGAATTCGCTGGAAGTCCAAAGCAACCGGGACACTTTGGCCAATTGAAGGTTTCTGCAACAACGAATGACCAGGTTTTCCCCGGATTCTGAACTCCGCAGCCCTATTGAAATTTCATCAGGCCGAACGACGATGGCTGTGGCCTGACAGAGGTTGGATGGGTCCAGCTTTGCAATCCTGTCGCTGGAATCGTCCTCAGAATCGACAGCGCATAAGTAGTACCGCGTTGTGGCGGGGTCGGAGTCAGGTCGTTCCAGGGAATTGCTGCTTCAACCCGCCAACTCGTTTTGTCGGATTCGGCGGCGACGAACCACGTCGGATTCCAGCGGCGATCTTCCCAACAACTCTCGGACGTACACCCCCGCTGATCGATCTGAAATTCGTACCATGTTGCATAATCGCGATCGATGTCCAGTCGAATGCTGATTCGGTCGTGTCGCGAGAGATCTGCGTCGTGCTGGCGACCGGTTGTTTGAGGTCCGTCGGACGGCGGCCCCTCGGCTCGGGGAACACTGAAAGCCACATACAGAAACTCGCTGTCATACGCGAACATGGCCATCGTATTCCTGGAATCACGCGTTCCATCCGAAAGTCGCTGCGATCGGGAATCGTCGTCAGTGAGGCGAAAATCCCTGGCATCGACCCAACACGGATCGGACAAAAGACCGTCCAGATGAGGTGGCGATTTGACGCGCTGGCAAAACACCAGGTCTTTGGGAGATTGTGGTGTGGGGAACGAAGCCCACAATTCCCGTTCGGCCAACTCCTTCATCTCGACATTGATTGCATTCGTCAAAAAGTTTCGATAGATGCCATCAGCGGACCGGGCGATACCGTTGGAACGACGCATCGCTGCCAACGGAAATTGAACGTCAGGCGACTGAAACAGGGACGGTGACGTGATCTGTAACTGTTTGGCCAGTTCATTGGCGCGGGAATGCCATTCGCTGATCGCTCCCGAACGCCAATCGGTATCGCGCGAAAGATTCAGCCGGCCTTGAGAATCGGCGCCAGCCAACGCTCCTTTCGACGAGCGTTCATTAGATTTTGTTCCCCGGCCACCCGGCCCTTTGCCTTGCGGCGAATCGGAACCAAAGTCGAGATTCGGTTTGAGCCGCATCGGACTTCCTGTCCCGGATGCTGTGATGACATCGTTTCCCTCGTTCGAATCGCCTGTCAATTGGCCTGGATTCCCGGAGCGACCAGTCGCCTGCTGAACCCGTTTGAGATGTCGTTCCGAATCCCGTTTGGAAATCGTCGTCCCGTTTTGCATTTGGCGTGTTCGCTGCCAGGCCATTTCGCTGCTGGACCAGAACCGGATCAACCACCGCATCGCGTCCAGTGAACCGGGTTCTTCGGGATAGCGCCGAATCAGCTCGACGTACGTCGACTCAACCAGTTCGAACTGAGACCTTTTGCGGTATTCGTCGGCCAGATCGCGCAAGAGGCCGACTGCCTGTCGAGACTCCATCCCGTCGACGATTCCATTGATCTGGGCGATCATCTGTCCGGCGACCTTCGGATCGTCCAGCGTTTTTTGAAAAACCGATGTGAAGTTTCGCTGCTTTTGAACCAGCTTTTGCATACGCAACATATTCGACTCGTCAAGCAATCCCATATCGCGTCGGGCAGCCGAGCCTGGTGCGATCGACAGTCCCGCAAAGAAATCGCGTGGCGGGGTCGTCTGAGCGTTGTTTCCTCGCGATTCGGTCTCGGTAACTCCCGCTGATGTGACCTTCAGTGCGATCTGGCGGTACGCGATTCGCGACGCTTCGGTCGATTCACTGACCGGGGTTCGTCCCGCTTGTAGCAGAGCGTTCGACGTTGTTGCTGCAATTCGTACCGATGTTTTGAGGTATGGCAGAAACTCATCGAGATCGATCGTTGCATCGCCAGCCGTACTCGCCGCCTGTCGCGCGTATACCCGATCGACGGACCAATTGGCCAATCCCGTCAATTCCACTTGCTCGGGGTAACTGGTCTCGTCGGCCGCTTTCCCGATCGCACGTAGCGTGGCATCGTACAGAACTTTCCCCACTGCATCGTCGACCGACGGCTGATCGATGACAACGATGTTCGGTCGCCAGGTTCTGATCTGGCGAACGATCGCGCCGAGTAGCGTTTGAAGCAAACGGCCTTCTGTCTGCTTCTGCCAGGCAGAAATCAGCTTGTCGGACGAAAACTCGATACCGGGTAACGTCAGGGGCAATTGCCAGTTCACGTCGGCCGAGTGACCTCCACAGCGTTGGACGGCTGAATGCAACAGGGACTCGCTTTCGGGACAAACGGCGAGCGGACCGAGGTCTTCCCGTTGCAGAATCCACACCGCACTGCGGAATCCTGATTCGCCCGACAGTTTGGCCAGAAACGCGGCACTCGTCCGCCCTGGCCTGGCAAGCAGCGACAGCACGGCAGCACGTCGTCCACCACCGCGAACCGCTTGCCATGTCGTTCCGCCATCGTCTGTCCTCAGGATGACACCCAATGCCCCCACGGCAATTCCCTGACGCGCGTTTGAAAAACGGATCGACGCTAACGGAGATGCCTGACCGGTCAATTGCTTCTGCCAATGCCGACCGCTATCGAGACTGTGCCAGACGACGCTGCCCGGCGATCCGGCAAGCCACACGTTTTCGTCGCGAACGTCGACAGCGCGAAAGTCGATTCCGTCACGCAGTTCCTCGGGAAGCGGTGTGGAAGGAGCTTCCCACACGACACCTCCCGTCGATGTCTTCAGCACCATTCCGCCATCGCCCGCCAGCCAACCCGTGTCGTTCGGCAGCAGGCTGATTCCTCGAATCGAACGAAATCCTTGCGGTTGCAGCGTCGATGGATGAAGGGCATGTCCGCCCATCAAAGCGACGCGTCCCGTCGTTCCAGCCACAACTCCCGTTTCCGGTTGCAGAAAACACATCGCCTTCCATTCCTGAGGAGCATTTCCGGCGACGCCCTGCCACGTCTTGCCGCCATCGCTGGTATTGAAAATGCCCGACGGAGAAAGCGACGTTGGCTGACCGACGACCAACCCCTGCTCCATGTCAAAGAATTTGACATAGCCGAGCGACGGAAGCACATCACGTCCGAGTCGTTGCCATGTCTGGCCGCCGTCCTGCGTCGACAACAGCACACTGCCATTCTGACCCGACCAGGGAACAATATCACTTCCCGCAATCCAGCCGATCCGGTCGGTCAGAAAACAAACGCTCTGCAATGAAACGTCGAGATCACAGTGTGATGCCCCCCATGTGCGACCTCCATCTTCCGATATCCAGACCGCACCGTGCTCGCCCACCGCGATGGCGAATTTTGAGCCGACCTGTTGAACGTCGTGCAATTGAGCATCGTCGATCCAAGTCTTTGGAATCTCGGCCGCAGAAACCGTCAGACAGGTTGCGAGAACTGAAAGTACCGCTCCGATTCGCGGAAAGCATCCCTGCATCTCCGGCTCCTTTGATGAATGCTTGCGGACGCGTAGGCAAAATCGTTACCACGCAGCCGTCAGGTGCGGGATTCTAGGGCTTTCTGTAATTCGCAGAAGAGGAAACCGGAATTTCCTCATGAAATGAGTTGCAGTCGCGATTGACCGATTTCGAGCGATACGGTACACGATGCATCCTTCCCCCCACATCTCGCGCAGTCTGTCGCATCCAGCAAGGAGGCTTGTGATGAAATTGGTTCGCGTACTTCTCGTATGTTTGTTGGCTCACACTTTTTCACTGTCGGCTGATGGTCAATCGTTTGACCGGCTTTCCGAGCCACGACTGGGACCGATTGTCCCGCTCGGGTCGCTCCCCTTTGTCGGTAATGGCGGCTTGATCGTCGCGACAGAGCCGGAACTTGGCCCGATCATCCTGATAGGAGCAACGGAAGAATTGATTGTGCCTGCTCCGGAACCAATTCCAGGCGATCACAGACTTCTTCCAGGCGATCACAGACTTCGTGCGACATTTGTGCCAAATCCTGCGAATGTCGTGATTTCGGGGTTTGGCCCAAAAGGACTGAACTTTCAACATTTTTCTCCATCAGAAGCGTCCACCGCACCACTGATTGCCGGATATCCGCTGATTCGCGTCATTGATCACCGAATGGCGGCACCGACAATCGAACCGTCTCAAAGCGAATGCGGAATTCCCTTTGTGACCAGTCCGGATCCTGATGTGATCCGGCACCAGCTTGCTGTCATTTCCGGACAACTTGCCGCCGCCGGGCTTTCTGATGACGCCGCCCGGATTCAGGAATTTCAACAGAATTTCCAACACAAGCACTACCAGAATTTGCTGATTGCATTCAAGGAATCACAACTTCGCGCGTTGCAAATCGAAGTCAACAATCTCAAACGCGACCAGGAAATGGCGTCAATGGACGTTCAAAAGAATTCGCAGGTCAAATTGAGTTTTCAAGTCATAATGATCAACGAGAGCGGTCTCTCGAAATTGTTCACCGACGCGGAATCTCGAACCTGCGAAGAAGTTTCCAGCGACCGGACTCGTGAACTCGTTGACGCATTGTGTGAACGAGGCGACGCAAAAACTATCGGGATATCAAAAGCGGTCGTCGTTGCCGGACACGTTGCCACAATCAATGTGGATGAAACCGGGGATTCGAATCCGCAGACCGACGCCGATCAATCCGGATTTGGACCAATTCCGGGCTATTCCATTTCAGCAAAACCGACTTGCGTGGAAGCGAACGGCATTCGACTTGAAATGTCGATTGAGTGGACGCAGATGATTCCCGATGGAGAGGGCAACGTCGGACCGAATCGACAGTCGAGACGCATTCGGACTGTGCACGAATTTCGATCCGACCAAACAATCGCGATCAATTGTCTTATTGAAGGTAATCCGCTGAAATCGACCAATCCGACAACTGACGAAAGCATGGTTCTGCTGATTACGCATGAAATTGTTTCGCC
>JANXOO010000484.1 GCA_025353525.1 Schlesneria sp.
CCGTGGTCGGGATCGGATCATACTTGTGATCGTGGCAACGGGCGCACGCGACCGTAAGCCCCATGGTCCCGCGCGTGACGACATCGATTCGATCGTCAATGATGTCGTGGGTCACGCCTAAAAAACGGCGACCCAGCGTCAGAAATCCCATCGCTGCCATCGCGGAGGCGTCGAGCGGTGCAGCGTTGTCGGCTGCAATCTGCATCATCAAAAACCGGTCATATGGCAGGTTATCATTAAAGGCTCGCACAACCCAGTCGCGATATGCCGACGCATGGACCTGGAACCGTTCTTCGCGAGCGTAAACGTAACCCTTCGTATCTGAATACCGTGCCACGTCGAGCCAATGCCGAGCCCATTGTTCGCCATACTGCGGTGATTCGAGCAATCGGTCGACCAATGTCGCGTAAGCGTCCGGCGAGTCATCCGCAACAAACGCATCGACCTGCCCGGCCGTCGGCGGCAACCCGGTCAGATCGTACGTGACACGACGAATAAGCGTTCGGCGATCAGCTTTCGGTGACAGTGCGAGTCCCGACGCTTCAAGCTTTGCCAGCACAAACCGATCAACAGGGGTCTGTACCCGCTCTGGCTGACGAACGTCGGGTAGGGGCGGATTAGTGATCGGCTGAAACGCCCAGTGCGATTTCCATGTTTGCGCCAGTTGATTGTGGCTCGTTTCCAGTCCCGCAGGCCAGGGAGCACCCATTCCGACCCATTGCGCTAAAGCATCAATCTGCCGGTCAGTGAGTTTTCCTGATGGCGGCATCGTCACGTCGCCGATGTGACGTACTGCGCGAATGAGAAGGCTTTCTTCCGGCTTGCCCGGCACCACTGCCGAACCATTCTCGCCGCCTTTCACAATCGCTGCCCGAGAATCCAGACGCAGACCCGCCTCCTGCTTCTTCGCGCCGTGACATTTGTGACAATGCTCCACCAGAACGGGTCGAACGCTGGATTCAAAAAATGCGGCACCATCATCGGCGATCAAGGGGAATGGCCAGCCCCCGATCAGACAGATGAGAACCGACACCGACGGAATGAGTGTCCGCGGTGTGCTTATGGTCCAATGACTGAAACGGTTGCCTCGGAAAGCGGGCCAGGTCGAGTTAACCATCAAAGCCTTTCGTTGCACGACAGCAGCAAACAATCCCGGTTTTTGCATCGCCTGATGATAGCTGATTCCTTTGCGTCGCGGCGACGTCTGCGCAAGGGACTGAAATCGCTACTTTTGAGAAATTGAACAGGGTTTGAAAACGGGAATCGGCGTTCGCGACACCTTCGGGCATCGAAATCATCGCTGCCTGACTTGCCTGCGATTCTGACGCAGACACGGCGACGTCAGGAAATCATTCGTGTTAACCCACTACGCTCCCTTCAATTGTTTGGCCGTTCGCGATCAATCGTACTGACGTACCCGGACTGCATGCCACTCGCTTGATCATCCCAAGGGCAATGACGTGCAGCGTCGTTCCGTCAGCGGTGTTTTCTGCGACGCACGCTGCAGATGAAATTATTCCGACCTCGGTTGCTCCCGTCGAGTCAAACACGATGGAACCAAAGGCGGGGACCGTGGCCGAGTCGAAACGCAGCCGACGAAGTTCCCGATTTGTGTGTCCGAGAGAATCGAGTCGAGCGATTGTTTCCTGTCCGAGGTAGCACCCTTTGTCAAATGAGACGCACTGCTTCGTCCGGGCTACCTCTTGCGCAAGTTGTTCGTCAGAAATATCGATTCCGAACGAAGGAAACCCTGCTTCAATTCGCAGGATCTCAAACTGCTCTGCCGTACCCTCGACGACTCCAATCGCCGTCAAACCGCGTTTGACGTGAGCGATATCTGATCGAGGTGTCGACATCAGGAATCCGGGTTGTCCCAACAGGTCAACCCGGCGAATGTCGATCGTGACGCCTGTTGCAGCACGCGTTTCGTGACGGCCGACCTGCATCGCGGCATCCAGTTGCAGCAACTGTGTCGCCAGTGGTCCGGTCACAAACAGCTCACCCCGTTCGTCGCTTCGAGCGATCAATTGAACATCATCGATCAGGAGAAATTTGCCAAGATGACCGATGATCG
>JANXOO010000497.1 GCA_025353525.1 Schlesneria sp.
AGTGAGTCCATAACCCATTGCCGTCAGGAGCTTCAAAACAGCGTATTCAAAGAAAGCGGGAGTGCCATTCTTGAGTCTGGTCAGAAGTTCGTCTTTCAATGCTGAATGAAGGATGCCGTAGGATTCTTCGAGAAGTTCAAGTGGTGATTTTGACTCGACAGCTTCGACAACTGATGGCGTCGAGTCCGTTGCTGAAGATTTCTCACTTTGAGTGAATTCCTGAAATCCTTCGAATCGTTGAAGAAACTTCGTGTTTATTTCAGCTGGTCTCTCTGCGAGAACCGTTCTTCCGACAGGAGAAATCAAAGCCCGGCCTCGATTTGGACTATCGATTAAGCCAGCAAATTTCAGGTAGGTTTTTGCCCAACCAACTCGATTTGAAAAAACACGAGACTGTCCGCTAGGAAGCCGTTCACTGATTTCTTCTTCAGTCAAATTGAATCGCTTTGCCAAATAGGCGTTGAGGTCGCTCGCCGTCCACACATTGCCATCAGCAAGTGTCTCAAGCAGGGGAAGCATCACGGTTTGGTAATCAGGAATCGGCATTTGTTGAACCTGTATAATTGGCAGTCGCTGGGACCGATCGTGAGAATGAGGCCAATTACGATCGTTTGAGCGGCACCAAAAAGTGTTTTGTGTGTTGGTGCCGTTGTGACCAAGCGTTCGGTTACTTACTCGGCGCGCGGCTTGTTGAAATCGCGGAGTGTATGAGATGGTCTTTGATGACGTTCAGCGGCCGGCCTGAGTCGCACAAAAACCCCCGTCAGTTCATTCTGGCGGGGGGGGGGGTTCGTTTGGTAGCACTCGCCCAAGTGAATTTTACCCGCAACAAAAATGCGAATTTCAGCGACTTCATAGTAGCGCCCGCGTAGCGCCAGGTTGGGACCTACTCACGCAGGTCACTTTCTTGTCGTCGTAAATCGTTATATTTGTTGGACTTACATAATTACCCGACCAGGATTCGAACCTGGACAAACAGAACCAAAATCTGTTGTGCTACCGTTACACTATCGGGTAGGCCGGGCGTAATCTATCGAATCAGTGCCAAAGGTGGCAAGGGGAGCTCGGACTTGATTCCGGGTTCTTCTCCAACTACCATGTGCCCCCCCGGTGCTGCGGCTCCCCGTGTTGGTTGAGCTCGTATGGTGGGGGTGTTCGGGCATCGTGTGCATTTGCGTGACAGATGCACGGTTTGTGCGCCAGACTGGCGGGAGTGAATTGCTGTGACGATCGACAAGAGTTTGAAGCGGAAAGGGCGTTTGGCCCGCCTGCGCAGTGTGATGACCCGTGATGAACGCATCACCCAAATGCAAACGGACGAGCGATGGGCCGATGGTACCAGCCCGTTCGGCCTCCCCAAACTGCGCGTCGTGCGACTTGTCGTTGGCAAAAAGAAGAAGAAAAAAGCTGCCGAAGGCGACGACAAGAAAGACGACAAAAAGAAGGCCGCCAAAAAGAAGTAAACGACCCGATTTGCTACCTGCTTTCCGGATCTGCCCCGCTGGCCGCGCCGCTCGGCTCGGTCACATGGCGGTTTTCGGTTTCGGTGGCTGGTTTGTTTGATACCGTTGACCCGGCTTCGTGTCTTGTGATAATCACTGAAATGACATCGATCCCTGCTTCTTCCGAAGCAGGGTGGATTTGTTTTTCGATTTCTCGAAGCGCGGCGATCAGCCCCGGTTCGACTTCGCTTTCGTCAAGTAACGCCAATCGCTCCGAGGGACGAATCGTCTCAATTGCCTGGATGGCCTGTTCTCGAACCGTTGCTTCACCCGTTTGAGCAGCACGAAGAAGCGACTCTGCCGCTACTGCCGCGGCGGACCCCAGTTCTCCCAGTGCCGCTGCCGCTCTGGCTTGAACCGGATCAGTGTCGACTTGCAGCCGATGGCAAAGTGCTTCGATGATCACTGACGCATCTCCGGTTAATCCCGGCAAGATTGTTGTGACATGTGCACGAACCTGCTCTGCGGGATCGTCCATCAGTAGCAGGACGAGATCGAATGTCGCAGCGTCCAGTACTTCCCATTGGCAAATGGCATCCACAGCCGAAATGCGGACCTGAGCGTCGGTGTCATGGATTCCATCAAGAATCACCTGCTTCGTCGAAAGGGCCGGTTGATCAATGACACTCAATGCCCGAATCGCCTGGCTTCTGACATCGGGGTCATCATCCTTGCAAGCCCGCTCCAGCGCCACTGCGGCTCCCCTGGCTTCAACGCCGAGTTTTCCCAATGACTCAGCGGCGCTTGCGCGGACGTCCGCGTTAATATGATGAAGCGAGCGAACGAGCGACGGGATGGCCGCGTCCGCCGATTCGCCCATTTGCCCCAGTGCTTCAGCGGCAAGCGAACTGACAACGTTGTCCTGATCGCGTAACGCGCGAACCAGACCAGGCACCGCAACATCAGCGACTGCCTCGCCGATTTTCCCAAGGGCTTCAACCGCTCTGGCTCGAACTGTGTCGTTCTGATCTGTCAAAGCATCAACCAGCGCCGAAGCTGCCTCGTGTGCCGTTTCGCCGATTGTACCGAGTGCTTCTGCTGTCTGGGCACGGACAACGCTGTCGGGACTGGCGAGCCCTTCGGTCAATTCGTCGGCTTTGACATCGTTGAGATACCCGATCCGGCCGATTGCTTCGGCGGCGGCATCGCGAACGGCTTCGTCGCGATCCTGAAGCAATGGTGCGAGAGCCTCGAAGGCCGACGATGCCGCTTCCCCCATCGTTCCCAGTTCTCTTGCCGCCAGAATCTTCAGGGATGCATTGGCGTCTTGCAGGATTACAACAAGAGCTTCGACGATCGCTGCTGCAGGCCCGCCGACTTTGCCAACCGCTTCGATGGCTTCCTGCCGAACTGTTTCGTCGTCGTCTTTGAGGAGTCTGATCAGGTCGGTCGCTGCAATTCTGGCGGAATTTCCGATGCGACCGAGGGATCGAGCGGCCTGAGCCCTGACAGCCGGAGAATGATCTGCCAACGCAACCTGAAGCGTTTTGACGGCCAGCCCAACCGGCTCGACCGTCGCGACTAGTCCGGCCTTCGGTTTGAGACTGAAGCGTTGCCACAAACGATCCCGTCGCGAAAGTACCGTGACGGTCGGTTCTTCGTGATCAGAATCGGAACTGGCAATGAAACCCAGTGCTTCCGTCAGACTTTGACGCACGATATCGCTGAGGTCGAGCCCGAGAGGGACGAGCATTACGATTGTGTCGCGAATACGGAGGTGGCCCAATGCTGCTGCCGCGACGGCCCGGACGTGTTCGTGTTCGTCTTTCAAATGTCGAATCAGGGCCGGAATTGCAGCAGGGCCGATATCAGCAAGCATCAGTGGCAGACGCTCGCGCTGCTCTTTCGTCAGCGATGTGGCCGTTCCGAGTGATACCAGCAGCGGGCTGACGGCGCCTGGTCCGTATTGCGGCAGCGCATGTGAGGCGCGTTCGTGGATCGGTTCATTCGGATTCCACAGGTCGGCAATCGTCTCGGACAGAACCAGCCCCTGTCGAAATGAAGCAAATATTTGTTGAACCAGCACAGCCGTAAAGAAACATCGGAATGCCGCCAACAGCGATTTTGCCGGCCACTGAAGCTGCTTCACGTAGGACAC
>JANXOO010000523.1 GCA_025353525.1 Schlesneria sp.
GCAAGTTTTGCCCGAGCCGACTTCAGCGATTCGACGGCTTCTTCCTGAGAATCGCCTGCTGACCACGCTTGCCGACCGCCAAGACTTCCCTCCGCATTGAGCATACTGCCCGATGCCCGAGCCAACTCGGTCCTTGTTGCCGAACCGGAATCGCCCAATTGCACTGCCGCTTCACTGATACCATCCGTCGACTTGCGATTGTTTGACTGGTCTTTTTTCATCTCCGCGAACTTTTGTTCCGAGATGGTTGTTTCCAGTTCGCGTTCTTCGTTCTTCGATTCTTCTTGTGCCTTCTTCAGTAACTCGAGTGCCAACTTCTGTTGAGGCAACGCTTCGTTCGGTCGGCTTCCCTTCAACTGTTCGGTGGCTTTCTCCATACTTTTGCCCGCTTCGGCGAGCGTTTTCATTGATTCTTCCAACGGCTTCGTCATGTCGCGCGTCTCTGACTGTCCGGTCGCGAGTCCATTCACGTCTGCTTCGCTAGCCGCCGGAGGCAACTGTGGGCTGTCGACTGGAGTTGCAAGGGCGGCCAACGCATCCGCCGGTTCCGAATCATCCGCTACTTTCTCTTGCGGTTTGACGGCGAACATCGATTCAGAGACCCGATTGTGTTCTGTCTGCCGCCGAATCAGCTCTGCCAGTGCCGCCAATCGGGCTCGGACTTCCTTGAGTTTATCTTCGGCTTCCGCCGAACGATCAGACGCCGCCTGCTCGCGTTCCTCTTCCTGAATGGCGGCGTCCAGTCGGCGAAGCAAGTCACGCATCAGTCGCAGGCGTTCCAGTTGCAACTGGAAATCGAGATCGGGAGAAAGCAACAATTGTTCGAGTCGACGCAGTTTGGCAAGCAGTCCCTTCTGTTCGGCGACCGCATCGTTGTATTTCAGATCCGAAAGCGAATTCTGAATTTCCTTCATTTGCAACTGGATCAATTCTTCGCGGGCATACTTCAAACCAATTAACAGCCGAGAGGCATTTTCAGGTTCGAGTTGTTTGAGTGCATCCGAGAGGCGGAACATCCGTTCTTCGAGTTCCGACATTTGTGCGGAAACTTTCGACTGCAAGAAGCTGAGTTCTTCATTGCGTCCGACTTCGCCGTCCTTGCGTTGACCCAGGTTCTCTTTGGGTTTGGCGTCAGCTTTCGTTTTTACGGCCTCATCAGCGGCGGTGGCAGCCGAATCGGGGCGCACACAAAATACGGCGCCGCACGCGATGGCGAAACCCGCGATCGCCGCGAACGTCGGCTTTGAACAGCTTCTTTTCAACCAGGTCCAGGGCTGTTTCATGTCGAATCCTCTCAATTCTCGGGGGGACAAGAATCCGGATGTTTTCGTTTCAAAGGCTTCAATACATTGCGCAAACCATTGCGCGTTCCGAAATCATAATACGGGTCATCCATGGCACTCATGCCGCAGGGTTGTACCAGATACTCTTCGTTGTTTGCGTCCAAAACACTGAAACTGCGACCCCATCGACTGTTACTCTTCATGTCAATCGCGTCTTCATTCGTCAAACACATCCTTGATCTGTTTCTTTTGCATCTGCTCGGTCGATTCCCAAATCTTCGTTTCCGAATTGATGACGTGACGCAGTTGATTGACGACATCAACAAAACTTTCCCACTGGGACATGCGATCAAGGATTTGCTGCATCAGTTGAACTGTTTCTGTCTGGGCTTCGATCGAGGCTTCCCGGCGGTCCTCGTCGATTTTATCACCCGCCACCATCGAAGACAGCTTTTTTAATAATTCTGCCAAAGGACGGTCGTGTAAATCCCGTACGGGTTGAATGACCGATGTCTGAAGGAGGTCACGTCCTGCAGGCGTTCCCAGATCGTTTAGCGTCATTTCCAGGTGCGTGGCATCGAGTTGCCCTGCGACTTGCCACACTTGGCGCGTCATCGCCTGATGCGAGCGAACGATCAGGCCCGCATCAACAGGCCCGGCCATCTTCGACAGTGCGTCGACCT
>JANXOO010000539.1 GCA_025353525.1 Schlesneria sp.
TGTGAGGTTGATGGGCATCATCGTGCCGAACTTGCGGCCGCGTTGCAGCAGATACCCGCATCGGGTCCCCTGGTCATCATTGCGAAAACCATCAAAGGATTTGGCGTCTCGTTCATGGAAAATCCTTTGATGGTTTTCGCAATGATGACCAGAGGACCCGATGCGGGTATCTGCTGCAACGCGGCCGCAAGTTCGGCACGATGATGCCCATCAACCTCACATGTGGTGACTCCGAATGCCCGAAATTTTTCGGCGAGAGGAGAAAGATCGGCAACTTCGCGAGTCGATCCGAATCCTTGTAATCCGTTCAGGTCAACAATGACGACGAGATTCCCGAGTTGCTGTTGCCGGCAGAAAATCAGCGATTCCCAGCTCGATCCCTCGTTCCATTCCCCGTCCGATGTCAGGCAAAAAATGCGTCCGGTTTCGTTTTGGTATCTCTTTGCCAACGCCAAACCTGCCGCCAAACCCAATCCGTGGCCGAGACTGCCTGTCGCAAAAAGGATATCGCTGATCCCCTGTTGGGGTGGATGGCCACTTAGGCGAGTCCCCTCGCCATGAAATTCCTTGAGATCATCATCCGAAAGCCGCCCCATCGACCAAAGCGTCACATACAACGCTCCGGCAGCGTGCCCCTTGGAAAGGATGAATTGATCAGTTTCTGTCAGGCAGTCGTGATAAACGGTCAGCAGGATATCCAAGGCCGACAGATTGCCACCGATATGCCCGACACGACTCTCAAAATGCATTTGAAGGAGCCGGGCGCGCGCTGATTGTCGTCGCTGCTGCCGCTCAACGGCATCAAGCAAATTAACGAGAGAATTCGCCATTTCGCATCCCTTGCTCCTTACGCGACCGGCAGAAAATGAATTACCGACTGCTGAAAAACGGGGACTGGCTCCAAGGCTTCCAGGTGCCTGTCCCCCTTTTTCAGCGATCCAGCGATTGGTAACTTGTTTTCTGCCGGTCGCCTTTATTGCCGGTTTCGTAAAGCGATTTTCGGATCGATGGACCACAACGCAGATCCGGTCAGTCAGCGATTGCGGTAAAGGTCTTCGGGATTCAGGAATTTAATATAACCAGAACGAATTCTTGCGGCAAAGTTCAAGCGGATATTGATTCGGCCCGCTTCTGGAATTCTGACGACCGACACAATGCAGAAAAAGCGTATCACGAGTGGTTGAATCGCTGGCGTTCAGGCTTTAGCCTGCCTTCAATGCGACTTCATTTGAAACTGCAGGCCGCAATCAAAAACCGGAATAACGGGTCAAATGCCAGTAGCTTGTTGCCCTTGGACCCGCGCCTTTTTTCCGCCGGGAAACACGTTGCCCTGCAACCGTACGATCAGCGACACCTTGAGATACGCCGGGGACCAACTTCGAAAAGCTCCAATTGTTGAGTACACTCTGTTTCGCCCTTCTTATGCCTCCCGTCAGTGGTTAAGTGCTTACTTAACACACGCTTAAAACGGACGTGGAGGTGTTTTCGATGGAACTCGGTGCGATTTTCAGGCGAGATCGTTCGAAGTTGACGTTGAACAGGGCCCCCCAACAGCATAAGCTGTCGTTGATCTGTTTTCGGTCCGTTCCATCATTCCGGATTTTCCTCGAACCGGAAGGTCAGGGCATCGGTTTCGATGATCAATTTCCGGACAAGAGCTTTCTGTTTCGCGACTTTCATCTGCTCGATCTGGTCGAGTTCAGCCGATGCACAAATCTCAGTCAGTCCACCTTCGGTCGTGCTTGATCGTCCCGAGGCGTCACAACAGGTCCTGGTCGTTGAGACGGTCGGAAACCAGCAACTCGATCGGACTCATGAGGTGATCTATGCAATCAGCGATCCAATGATCGCTCATGTCGATCACGAGGGGATGGTCTCGCCGCGTTCCGAAGGTACGACGCAACTGCTGATTCGGCGCGGCGCTGAGCAGGTGGCAATCACCGTCGCAGTCACAGGGTTCGTGGAACCGACGCCCGTGTCATTTCAATTTGAAGTCCAACCAATCCTGACGAAGACTCGCTGCAATTCCGGCGGATGCCACGGCAAAGCGGAAGGACAGAACGGCTTCAAACTGAGCCTGTTCGGGTTCGACAACGAATCCGATTATGATGCTCTCGTGAAAGAAACACGAGGTCGGCGCGTCAACTTCTCTAATCCGGATTCGAGTCTGGTGCTGCTCAAAGGATCGGCGCACGTGCCACATGGCGGCGGCCTTAAAATCGCCCGTGACAGTCCCCGGTATGACCTTTTACGGCGATGGATTCGAGAAGGCGCACCGTTTAACTCGCCGGCAGATCACCCTGTGACCCGGATCGAAGTGGAACCTTCAGAACTCGTCATGCAGCTTGGGACCACGCAACAATTACGCGTAACCGCTTTGGACACCAGCGGACGGCGTCAGTGTGTGACTGCGGCCGCCGAATACATTTCCAATGCTCCGCAGATTATCACCACGACTGAAAGCGGCTTGATGCACGCCACCGACATTCCTGGCGAAGCGGCGATTCTCGTACGCTATCTCGATCAGATCAGCGTGTGCCGCATCACGTTGCCGCAATCGAATCCATCCCTGATCCGTCCTCTGGAAAGGAACTTCATCGACAAACATGTCGGTGACAAACTTGTCCGATTGGGGATTCCCCCCAGCGAGCCCATTGACGATTCCGTCTTCTTACGACGTGTGTCATTGGACACGATCGGGACGCTGCCGACTGCTGTGGAAGCTCGCAAATTCTTAACCGATACTGATCCGAACAAGCGAAGCCGTTTGATCGACGATCTACTCGCGCGTCCGGAGTACGCCGATTACTGGACCATGAAATGGGCCGATGTTCTGCGAACCGACAAGCTCAAAATCACGCCCCAGGGGACTGTTGGAATGACGCGTTGGCTGCGAGCGAAAATCGCCGTCAATCAACCATTCGATCAGTTCGCAACCGAGATTCTGCTCGCACAGGGACCAATTCAGTCCGAGAGCCCGGCCGGTTTCTTCAAATCGCTCGATACGCCCGAAGTCGCTGCCCGGTCAATCAGTCAATTGTTTTTGGGAGTGCGGATCGAATGTGCACAGTGTCATCATCACCCGAGCGAGAAGTGGAGTCAGGACGATTATGCAGGGCTGGTCGGCTTCTTCACCGGAGTGAGCGTTAAGAAACTGCCAAACGGAACCGACGCAATCGTCGCCAGGGCGGGAAGCGATCAAAAACATCCTCGAACCGGCGAACCTGTCAAGGCTCGTGCGCTCGGTGCGGCTGCGGCGGACTTTACAGGAATGAGCGACCGGCGTCAGGCGTTTGCCAAATGGATGACCAGCTCTGAGAATCTGTTTTTTGCCAGGGCGATCGTGAACCGCATTTGGTCTCATTACTTCGGTCGAGGAATGGTAAATCCCATTGATGATATGCGAGCGACGAATCCGTCGAGCAACGAACCGTTGATAAACGCGCTGGTCGCCCATATGAAGGATAGGAATTACGACCTCAAGGCATTCACCAAAACGTTGCTCGTGTCACAGACATACCAGTTGAGCGTTGAAGTCAATGACGGAAACAAAAACGACAACCAGAACTTCTCACATGCGTTGCCGAAGGCCATGCCGGCAGAAGTCTTGCTGGATGCTGTTTGTCAGGTGACGAACGTGCCGGAGAAATTCAACGGCTGGCCGGACGGGTTCCGTTCGATTCAAGTGTGGGACAACCGGATGCCATCCTATTTCTTCCGAATTTTTGGCAGGCCTGTTCGGGCGAGTGTGTGCGAATGCGAACGCAGTAACGAGCCCAGTATTTCCCAGGCTTTGCATCTGCTGAATTCGCCCGAAATTCAGGAGAAGATCTCGCACAAACGAGGAACCGCGCGTCACCTTGCGGATTCGTCTTTGTCTGACGACGAGATTCTGGACGAGATTTTTCTCGGAACGGTATCACGTTTTCCGACGATAAAAGAACGAGCGGTGTTGCGACAGGCCTTCGAGACCGCCGGAACAGATCGCCGTTCGGCGGTGGAGGATGTCTTCTGGTCTGTGCTGAATACTAAAGAGTTCTTGTACAACCAATAAATTCGAAACGAACGAGCAAGCAGATTAACCCATACCGCGCGACGATCAGATTCGAAAACACTTCAGTCCATTAAATGAATCTGGCCAAGGAAGTCTTCATGTTGAACATCCCGTTCGGACCATCCTGTGGACGATATTGCGATGGTCTCTCACGGCGTCAGATGCTTCGGCTTGGTTCGACCGGATTGTTCGGCGGACTGTCGTTGCCGCAGCTCCTCATGGCACAAGATTCGCCAGCAACTCCCCGTTCGGCCAAGGCGACTTCGTGTATCTTTATTTTCCTTGAAGGTGGACCACCCCAACAGGATATGTGGGACCCCAAGCCCGACGCCCCGGCCGAAATCCGTGGACCGTTCCAAACGATTCCAACAAAAACACCCGGTGTCTTCTTTTCAGAACATTGCCGTGAGTGCGCCAAGATCTCGGACAAATTCACGGTCGTCCGCAGTCATTCCCACGCCGACAATGGCCACTCGACGGGCTATTATTACGTCATGACGGGGCGGAAGCCCACGTTCCCTGATGGCGAAAATCCGATTCCGACCAACGATGTGTTCCCTTCACTGGGGGCCTTCGTTGGGAAAGAACTGGGAACAAACGGTCGAGTCCCCGCCTACATCAATATGCCTCATCCGATGTCAGCAGGCGGACCAGGTTTCCTTGGTGCAGAATATGCCCCATTTGTGATTGAGGCTGACCCAAGTCAGCCCGATTTCGAAGTCAAAGATCTTGGTCGAGTGAACGGTCTTTCGAACGGACGGGTCGAACTGCGACAGAAACTGCTCGCAGGGCTTGAACAGGAACGCCGGAGAATTGGTCGCGCGGCAGCAATGTCGACGTATTACTCCAAAGCGTACAGCCTGATCAGTTCACCGGAAGCACGGAAGGCATTCCACATTCAATCGGAACCGATCAACGTCCGTGAATCGTACGGCATGACACAAATTGGCCAATGCGCACTGCTCGGTCGCCGCATGATTGAGGCCGGTTGTCGGTTTGTCGGAATCGATGCCCCCGGTTGGGACGTCCATTTCAATTGCTTCCCCAGCCTTTCAGGAGATCTGATCCCGCCCGCCGATCGAGCGTTTTCCGCCTTGATCACGGACCTTGATCAGCGCGGCCTGCTCGACAGCACCCTGGTGGTCATGATGGGTGAGATGGGTCGAACCCCGCGTATCAATGCACAGGCTGGCCGTGATCACTGGTCGATGGCTCAGTGCATCTTGTTCGCAGGCGGCGGTGTGAAGTCAGGTCAGATTATCGGTGCGACGGATGCTCAGGCCGCCGCACCGATCAGCGACCCCGTCAGCATCCCCGATCTTCTCAGAACGATCCACACGCTGATGGGAATCGATTCCAGCAAAGAATACCCCGATCCGCTCGGACGGCCGGTGCCGATCGTCAACGGCGGGAAACTCATTCCTGGTTTGATCGCTTAAGAAAATCTGTGGTGTTTCGTTGTGAAAACGGATGACTTACCGATCGACCCCGGCTTTTGGCAAAGTGATTGTCCATGACTGTGCGAACGAAATTCCACATTGCGATGTGCGCCAGTCTGCTTGCCAATGCCGCAGTCTGCCACGCCCAACTCGCCCCCGAAATCGGATATGTCCATCCTGCGGGCGTACAAGCAGGGACCACGACAGAAGTCACACTGGGCGGATACGACTGGACGCCCGACATGCAGCTCATCTCGCACGATCCGCGCGTGAAGTTGGAACTGATCGGTCTACCCACTACGGTTCTCATTCCAGAGCCGCCGTACTGGTTCGGTGCCAAAGCCCGTGGGTATGCCTGGCCTCTGCCGCGAGAGTTCCGTGCCCGACTAACGGTTCCTGCTGATGTGCCAGGTGGATTCGTTCGATGGCAGGTCGCCAATGCAAATGGTGTCTCTCCGGTCGGTGTCATTCAGATCGGCACAATCCCTGATGCCCTGGAAGACGCCCATCCAAACGGGCCTCAATTTCTTCCACAACTTCCTGTCGCAGTTTCCGGACAGATCCGCCACATCGAAGACGTCGACCGTTATCGAATCCGCCCCGTCCAAACCGGACCGATTACGCTCGAAGTCCTGGCTCGTCAGCTTACGTCTCCTACCAATCCCGTGTCGCTGCACGGCATCGTTCGCGTCCACGATGATTCTGGACGATGTATTGCCGATGCCGCCGCCACGGAGGGACTTGATTTGTGTGTGACATTTGCGGCAGATGCGAATCAAGATTACATCATCACGTTACACGATCTCGATTTTGCCGGTGACCGATCATACGTTTACCGCCTGCTGATCACACCCGGCCCGGCTGTTGGCGCGGCATATCCTTCAGCGGGGAAAAGAGGGGAAACGCGAACCGTCGAATTCGTCGGCTGGGGAATTGCCACGGGGTCCGCTCAACTCGAGTCCGTCTCGCGCGAAGTTCGCTTCCCATCGGACCCGACCGCAGAGACCTTCGAGTTTGTCCTGGAAACGCCGTTTGGAAAGACCAGGTCGTATTCCTTCTTGTTGAGTGATTCCCCTGAACTGCTCGAAGGAACTCCGCTGACCGAATTACCGGCCGCCATCACCGGCAGGATCGATGTCCGTTACGGTTCCGACACGTATTCCGTCTCGCTGAAAAAAGGAGATATGTGGCAAATCCGTGGCAGGTCGCGGACGGCACGCTTCCCGCTGGACATTGAATTGAATCTGCTCGGACCTGACGGAAAAGAACTTGCCACGGCCGATGATGTCCCTGGTTCGACAGATGCCGAGTTGCTCTTCACCGTTCCCAACGACGGAATTTATCAGTTGGTCGTGACCGAACGTTCAGGCCGCAGCGGGGATCAGGCCGCGGTCTATCGGGTGAGCTTTGAGACGCCGCGACCGAGTTACACTCTCGCGATTCCCGATCTGCTGAGCGTCCCGCTGGGTTCGACTCTCAAGTTGCCGGTTGCGGTCGCACGTCGCAACGGTTTCAAGGGGCCGATTACCCTGAGGATCGAAGATCTTCCTGAAGGATTCACCGTACCGGCGAGTCTGGTAATCGCCGAAGACAAGAACGACCTGCCGGTCGACGTGACATGTGCCGCAGATGCAGCAACCTCCGCCAAACTCGTGAAAATCTCGGCCACTGCAACGATAAGCGACACATCCGAAATCCGCTTCGCCAAGTCGCTGGTCGTCTCGAGCATCATGAAGTCGCGAATCAAAATCACCCCGGAAGGTTTGGACGATGTCAGCAAAGTTCGACGTGGCAGCACGCATCTCTTTCCGCTTCAGGTCGACCGCCTTGAAGGATTTGCCGGGGAAATCACACTGGAAATGACAGCCAAACAGCAGCGGCATCGACAAGGCCTCGCGAGTGACGAGTTCGTCATCGAGGCGTCAGCGAGGCGCGTCGAGTATCCCATCTTCGTTCCCGAGTGGATGGAAACGACAAAGACCAGCCGCATGATCCTGAATGGTGCCGTCCGTATCCCTGACCCTAAAGGAAACATCCGCACGCTGCTGCAGCGAATGGAGTTGCGTCTGGGCATCTTGCCAGAAGGAGCCCTGATGAAGATCGCCCATAATATGGGCGAGTGTCAGCCGAAAATCGGCCACGACTTAACGATCCCGGTCACGGTTTTCTGTGCATCCGAATTGCGAGAAGAAATTCGCATCGAAGTCATCCCCAACGAATCACAAGCAGGTCTCATTTCAGCCGCCCCCATGACACTGCCACATGGTGAAACCACTGCGAAAATCACAATCCATCTCGCCGACGATCCTAAACTCGTCGGCGACCAGTCCATCCTGATCAGAGCCACGGCTCATCAACAGGGAAAATGGCTCGTGAAGTCAGAAACAATCGTGTCGGCAGAAGTCGGGCGATAACCGCGGCGATCGAAGCCGCTCCAAACCGGCGCTTTCAGCCTTTCAAACACGAACTTCACACACGACATTTCCATGGACGTCGGTGGGGCGGATGTCGCGGCCAGTGTGGCGAAGCGGGAATTTGTGTGATCGAAGCCCTTCGGTTCCGCAGGCAGGTTACCTTAGCGCAGAGTCACCGCCTCAAGGTGTGAACAGGCAGAAGTTCAGGGCAAAACGGTCAAAAACTCAAGACTGCACTTTACAGACGCGCTTTACAGAACGTGGATTCATTGGACTGAATGCTTTCCATGTCCGTTTCATTCAATCCATTGATTGCAAAATGCCTTTTTTCGGGTTTTTGACCTGTAAATCGTGACACCACGCACAAACAGGGGATTCACATCCCCCGCTCGCCTGATAGCGACCCTCGGATAATTTGGATGGGGCGGCTGTTGCGTTTCTCGATGCGTAAAACTGGTCGACTTCACGAACGAAACCTTCGACTTGCGGCGATGCGGTGGGTTTCCCAAATCCTGTTCCAGTGAATACAGTGGTTCGCGGTACTCGTTTGCGTTCCGGAAACCTCTCTCGATACGGATGTCCAGGGAATGGCTGCTGACAGGAATTCGATTCTTTTGAAGATGCTCGACCGGCTTTTCGCCGGGTTGGCGAGTGGCCCCAATCTGAACTGCCGACCTCATTCCAGTCGGCAACGAGTCGATTGGACACAGTTCGCCCGGCTGCAAGATGCGTCACCCGCCGAAACGTTGCGTCAATTGCTGTCCGGTGCACAGTCGACGCAAATGCAGGCTCGTGTTCTGCCTCCCAAATCGGCTGGCAAGCCGCTGGAATCCGGAAAGCGTTCGGGAACTCGCAAGTTCGGTCCGAAACAGAAACCGGGCGATTCGGAATCGGTGAAGCCTGTTGAAACGCTATCACCCGAAGAACAGAAGCAACGTGATGATTGGGCCGATCAACAGTCGCTGCTGACGAAAATGCGGGGCCTGATCGCGGATGCGCGGGACTATGAACAGGATACCGGTGTTCATGCGCTGCATGTCGGCTTCCCGCTACTCAGCCTTCCTCCGGGTGCCGCCGGTTCACTGACTTCATTCGCCGGGGGAACAAAACGCCTTTTGGCTCCTGTGGCATTTATTTCCGTGACGCTGGAAATGCGAACTGGTGTGCAGCCCGTGATCTCGATCGCAGGCTTGAACGATGGTGCCGATTTTCTGGCCCCCAATGAAGCGCTCTTCGCATGGCTCGAACGGCAGACCGGCCAACAAATCCTGCCGGATACCGGGCTTGCAACGGACGCCCCAACCTCATCGCCGGTGGCGGATTCCGGAACCATCGACGATGAATCGAGGGTTGAACTTTCTGAAGTTGCACTTGTTGAGTCAACGGAATCCACAGCATCGAACGGACCCGTTTCGACGAGTCCATCATTGACGGTCGCCTCGATAGACCCCTGGCAAGAACTGAACGATCTGGTCCGCAGAGTGACAGAGGCATTGAAACTGCCGTCCATCGATTTTTCCCCGGAAATGTTGAACGATTTGCGGCCCGCGCCTCGCACCGACGACGACGATCCCAAAGTCGAGATCGTTCCCGCAGCAGTGATTGGCCTTTTTCCGATGAACAATCAGGGACTGCTGCGTGACATGCAGGCAATGGTCGCAGATCCGGAACTTCGAGGACCCGTCCAAAGTTTTCTGTCGATCGACGATCAACTGGAATTGCCGACCGATGACATGACTCGGTCGGACATTGAAAAGCGGCAGCCGGTTCGTCCACTGGCAAATACCGAGCGGTTGATCAGCGTGGCCGACCCGTTTCAATCCCGTGCGGTACGTCTGGCTCGGGATTGTTCACAGTTGGTCGTTCATGGACCGCCAGGAACGGGCAAGAGTCAAACGATCGCGAATATTATCGGCGATCACCTGGTCCGTGGCGAACGGGTTCTGCTCGTATGCGACAAGCGAACAGCTTTGGATGTCGTCGCGCGGCGACTTGACCACATGGGGCTTGGTGCACTTTGTGCGCTGATTCACGACCCCCGGCATGACCAGCGAATTCTCTACAAACAGATCAAGGAGCAACTGGAAGCGTTACCTTCAATCCTTACCAGGGATCGTGCCGAGTCTCAATTGCAAGCGATCGACCGGAAGTTGCAAAAGGGACAGGATCAATTGGCTGCGGCCTGGTCGATGGTGATGGATCGCGATCCGGGGCGCGGGGTCTCGTTTCATGAACGAATGGGCGAATGGCTCGACGCGGCGATCCCTGTGTTGTCCGCCAGGGCATCGGCACCGCCCCCCAATGCAACGGCAAACGAAGCGGCATCAACGTCAGTGCGCTCCGGACGCCGGCGACGGGACAAATCAGGCGAATCGCCACTTCAGATCGAGCCGGTCTCTGTCGACGACTACCGGATCCACGAGGACGATCTTCGCGACGTGGTCAGTCGCTCGGCCGAAATCCGGTATTCGGAACAACTCTGGTCTCGCTGCGCCGGAATCCCTTTGACATCGTTTCTTCAACGAACCGGACGACACGTTAGCGACGACATGGCGGCAATCATCGATTGCTGTCGGGGACTGGACGTGCCTTGCGAGACGCCGGTGCTGCCGTTCGTCGTGCCCGAATCAGACGTTTTGATTTTGACGGAATCTGCTGAAGCCGCAGTAACCCCGATGAGTTTTCCAGCGCAGGGGAACGCACGTCAGGAACTGGCGGACAAACTGACCCAATGTCTCGACGACGTGGATGTCGTCTGGCGCCGCCGATTCGCCAAATCGTCAATCGTGTCGCTCGATCGCGCCCGCGCGCGAATGAGCGACGTGGCAGGTGGAATCGCGGAACTACGCAACAGTCGACTGGATACTCAACTGCTGGCGATGTGTCGCTCAGTATATGAAAGCCCGTCCCCCGCGACGGACAGTTCGGGGACCTGGCCTTCATCGGCGACTGGGGACAAGCTGTCAATGACCAGTCTTGTCGGCCAGATTTCCGATCTCGACAATTACCTGAATACCGTCGGAACATGGTACGGATGGATCGCATTTCGCACACGAGCCGCCGCGAGCAGAATCCTTCGCTGGTACGGATTGACGTTGTCTGCCTCCAATGCAGCGACGGTTCGCAATTTTCTGTCGAAATTGAATGCGAGACTTTTGGTCGCCTCGGAAGTGGAAGATTTGTCCACAGGTAAAACATCCGCGTTGAAAATACCCGATGACGATGTTCTATTCGCCGATTGGGATCGTCTTGAACTCGTCCTCGATCTGTTGCATCGCATTCGGGTGCAACCGGAAATCGTCAGTCTGGCGGACGGAGTTCGCGCAGCGATCATCGACGGCAATCGTGAATACGTCAGTGCGCTCGTTGCTTCCGTACGCAAAGCCGGGTTGCTCGAAGACCTGAGATCCGAATTCGTCGTGTCGAAACTGTTTCACATGGACTGGTTGCGAGGGGCATTCGAGCGGGTCTGTCGCGGGGAATCGATTACTGACGAATTGTTGCAACTCGAATCAAGCATTGATGTCCTGGTCGACGTTCTGCGTATTCAGTCAACGCTGGAAAAACTTCCGCCGGGACTGCGAACGCTGACGGGACGGGCGATCACTCTGTCGACCCCTGTGGATACGACGATCGAATCGATTCGGCATCAGGTTTTATCCGACGACATTTCGGCATGGCTGAAGTCGAATCCGCAAATGCAGACGCTGGAGGGAACTCGTCTGGACGATTTGAATCGCGATGTCAGGCGACTTCAAGACGAAAAACAATCGATCGTTCGCGCCAGGATTCTGGACATCTGGGTCGGTCGTCAGCGTCAAAAGTTATTGAGTGGAACCGGTTCCCGTTTGAGCAGCGCGGGTGCCGATCTGCGTCGCCGGTTGACATCACGTGGCGAACGGGCGATGCGACTGCGGCAGGTGATTTCCGTCGGGGCCAGGCAAGCGGGGGGCGATCCGCTATTCGATTTATGTCCTGTATGGATGGCCAGCCCTGAAACAGTCGCACAGATCTTTCCTCGCGAAGCGCTGTTCGATGTGGTGATTTTCGACGAGGCATCACAGTGTCGGCTGGAAGAGGCGTTACCGGTGCTGACGCGAGCCAAACGGGTTGTGATTGCCGGCGATCCCAGGCAGCTTCCGCCGTCGCGATTCTTTGAATCGGCGGTCATTTCCAGCGACAATCCGGCGGTGGAAACCGAGCAGGACCTGTTTGAAGCGCATCAAAGCGACATTGAGGACCTGCTGACTGCGGCACTCTCGCTGAACGTTCAGGAATGTTATCTCGATGTCCATTATCGTTCGCGAAATGCAAGTCTGGTTGAATTCAGCAACATGAATTTCTACAACGCACGATTGCAGGCGATCCCCGGCCATCCGGGAAATCGGGCCCGATTTGCTCCGATCACGCTGTACCAGGTCGAGGGTGTGTTCGAAGAACGTTGTAACGAAGTCGAAGCGTTGCAAGTCTGCTTCATCGTCGCCGACTTGCTGCGTCGCTCTGAACCACCGTCGATCGGCATTGCTTGCTTTAACCTCACGCAGCGCGACCTGATCCTCGAAAGACTGGACGAACTTGCCGCGGAAGACGACGAGTTTTCCGCTCGATTGGCCACCGCTCGAAACCGGTCAGGTACCGGTGCGTTTGAAGGGCTGTTCGTCAAGAACCTCGAAAACGTGCAGGGGGACGAACGGGACCACATGATTATCAGTACGACTTATGGGCCAGACAAACAGGGACGATTCTACAAGCGATTTGGCCCGCTGGGTCAGGCGGGCGGCGGTCGACGGCTGAATGTTCTGATCACGCGAGCTCGTGAAGAAGTTCACCTGGTCACATCGATCCCGGCCGAACTCTATCGCAGCCTGCCTGCGGTACCGACCGGACAGCAGCCGGGGGGCGGCTGGCTGCTGTTCGCCTATATCGCCTATGCCGAAAACCTGGCCGACTTGTACAGTCGATATCGCGATTCGGAAACGGAAGAGCGACTCCCCACTTGCAGTGTCAACGAATTTCCGACCCGATCGCCATCGCAATTTGCGTGTGCTGTTGCTCGGTTTGCGGCGATGCGGCACAAGGTTGGAAGCGATGTCTATTGGGGTAACGACGGATTTTGTGTCGATCTTGCATTCCACCACCCGTCACGACCCGAGGACCGGACATTGGGGCTGTTGTGCGACGGGACGCGGTTTCAGAATGTCGACGATGCAGTGGCGTGGGATGTCTTCCGAACGGCGGTCCTGGAAGGTCAGGGATGGAAGATTCGACGATGCTGGACGCCCGAATTCTTTCGCGACCCGGAAGGCTCCGTTGCCGCGTTCGTGACGGAGGCAGCTCGTATCGCCGAAGACGAACCGGATCCGGAAGGGATCCCCGTCCAATCGGATTAAGGACCGGCTCATCATTTTATGTCGGAACCGTTTTTGCTGAAACTGACTGAATCGCTTTGCCATATGCCAAAGAGAAATATAAAGAGTTTTCACCACAGAGACGCCGAGGCACAGAGAAGAAATGAGAAGAGGCGCGTCGCGAGGGCGCTCCGAGAGACTGACCGGGGTTTCTCGTTTCTTCGTTCGTGCATGGCATTTTCAGGGGAGTCATTTTTTCTATCTTGTCTTCTCTGTGTCTCTGTGCCCCTGTGGTTCACTCTTTAATTCGTGTACTTTGTGTTGGTCTGGGCCTTTATTTCGGGATGAGGAATTCGTTATTGGTCTTTGTCATGTGGGGAGACGCAGCGACGTGGCGGCTCGGTCGGAGCCTCGCGCTCCCATGATGCGGATTCGCCTTTTCTTGCTTGTCTTCCCTGTGTCTCTGTGCCTCTGTGGTGATCTTCCTCTTTCGACGATTCGCCCTGGAGAAATCCACTGGCATGTCAGCAATTTGCGGCAATTGTTCATGCGCCGATCCTCACGCCCCCGGAATCGATTTTCCGTGAGGATCAGTAGCCGGTTCGTTCAGTTCCGAGGCCAGTTGCGTCTGTAACTGCGGACTCAGAAAGTGTTCGACCTGTTCCGCCGTTGAATGTAGATGGTCGTCGGGAAGCTCGAAATGTCGGGCCATGTAGGATTCCCACAGCCGATGGGCTCGGACCAGGCTTCGCGCCAGCTCCCTGCCTTGATCCGTCAATTGACCGGTTGCTGCAGAGATCGAGATCAGTCCGCGGCGCTGCAGATTGCGACGAGCGAACCAGCCGACCCATGTCCTGACAACTGCCGTACCCGGTCGCACGACGCCCGACGCGTCGGCGTAGATGACACCCGTGGAACGGCTCTGGTCAGGATCGGTCGCCAAACGGTATTCAGCCGATTCTGATGTCCGCCCATCAGACAACGATACGTTTGCAAGCAACATTTCGTCACGGCGATAGAGGGAACCGAGGATGTCTTCCCCTGCGATACGAATTCGCAATCGAGCCCGGTCGATCGCATGCCGAATGGCTCCATGTCGGGGGCTGGCGAAAATCGCGACGACGAACAGACAACCTGATGCGACCGCCATCATTCCTGTTGTACTCGCGACTTCCACTTCCGGGAAACCAAGTCGCGAGAATACCATCTTCGGCAACGTGATTGCGAAAACGTGCCCGAGTGCGGCACCGAATGCTGCCAGCACCAGGCTGAACACCAACATCGTCGAGAGGCGATCGGTCATCAATCGTGCTGTCGCGGCTGGCACGATGAGCATCGCGATCACAAGGATCGCTCCGACACTTTCGAAGGCGGCAACGAGTGTTGCGGCGGTCATCGACATCAGTACGAGTTGGATTCCGTTGGCACTCAATCCCACGGCGGTCGCCAATCCGGGATCGAACGTACTGAGCCGAAGCTCCTTGAAAAACGCAATGACCAGAATTCCGTTGATCGCCAGCATGGCAGCGTTGATGACAGCGGCGCGCGGGACGGCAATCGCATTCGAAAAGGGAACCATCGCGGAGACTTCGAGACTGCCGTACAGGACACAACCAGGGTCGACATCGACCTGGTTGGCGAACATTCGGATACAAAGCAGGCCGATGGCAAACATCGTCGTGAAGACAACGCCCATCGCCGCACTGCGATCGATCCGCCCCCAACGCTGGATCAATTCCGTCGCGACCGCCGAGATGATTCCCGAGATCGCGGCACCTGCAAAAATGATGACGTGCCGAACCCCCGAGTCGGCGGAAATCCGGTGAGTCGACTGCAACCAATACGTGGCCAGATAGGCCAGCACGATTCCTGGCAAGATGGAATGGCTGAGTGCATCGCCGAGCAAACTTTGTCGGCGGAGTAACAGCCATGTTCCGGGAAGCGCACAGGACATGGCAGCCAACGCACCCGTCACGACCATCCAGGTGTCGAGCAAAATCCAGTCGGAAAGCAGATTGAAGAACTCAGCGAACATTGTCTTCGGCGCAGTCCCCTTTCTTTTGATCGCTCTCACCAGACTTACTTTGCGGTTCGTTGGCTGGTTGGGCCTTTGCTTCCTTTTCCTGTTTGAACACCGGGATCAGTTCGATCGTGACGCTGGTTCCAACAGGAGGAATTCGTTCGGTAAACGCTTCAAACATCAAATCGCCATTCGTCGCACTGCTTGTGGCTGACAGATCGAGCGTTGCGGTGGCGAAGTTGGCGACGCAGATCAGATCGCCCGATTCGGCCTGATAGGTTTTCTCGCCCGTTTTTTCATCGGTGTAAAAGTAACTTCCTGCAAAGACCCAGTTGGCATCCATTTGGCGAATTTGCGATTGTTTGAAAAACGATTCGATTGCGCGTTGAAAGGCTGCATCTTTGGACAGCTTCAGCGATTCATCGCGCTGCGCCTCGGTCATGTGCCCATACCACAAGAGTTCTTCGTGTTTCGGATCCCATTTCAATTCACTGTCGGGGGGCAGCTTCAGGGACGCGGGCAGTTTGGCCAGTTTCTCGACATAATATCGGCGTGTGGCGTGTCGGACCCACGACTGGGCCGGATCGCGATGCAATTTTCCATCTGTGTCGGTCCAGGTAAAGAAGATCTCGACAGACTGACCCGTCGGCGCCTGGAATTCCGGTTGCCACCGCACATGAGTCCCCGGTTTTGCTCCCAGTGCGATCAGTCCAGCGTGAACGATTTGCGCTTGCGTGTTGACCGACAGAATCGACTCGTGCTCTTTGGTCTGCTTGAGGCAAACCAGAAGTTCGAGCATCCCTGCGCGCAGAACAACCTCGGATTTGAGGAGCAGTTTCTTCCCTTTGGCGTCGAACAGCACCGTTTCAGACTTGTTCAGCGGCGTGATGCCATCTGCCGCGTCGAGTGTAGACACGACAAACGTTCCGGCAATCCACGCGAACAGCAACAGGCAACGCGACATGGGAATTCTCCTCAACGACTGGTCGGCGTTGTTATTCAAAGTCCCGGCCAAGGAAATAATACAGCCAATTCTCGAAAGCGACGTTTCCAGCATCGGGTTCGGCCCAGATTTCATTATCGTCTAACCTGGCACGAATTGAAAACGATGTCATTCGCGCCAGTGCGTATTCCCATTGCAAAGTTCCCGCCCCGTCTTTTCGGGCTTCGATCAGCAGCAGGATACTCGGATTAGTACCTGTCGAGGTCATTCCGAAGATCGCTCCCAGCGGGGCTTTTGTTGCTTCGTCTTCGTATTCGAAGAGCGCCTTGGCGATGATTCTCGCTTCCGAACCACCGGTTCCGTCATCCTTGACTCCGAATCGGGCTGAAAAACGATCTTTCAACGACTTGATTTGCGCTTTCCGAAGCCGCGGATTGTCTGAAGGAGCGTCCGCATTCGTAATCGGTTTGAACTTCACACCAGGCTTTTTTGCTGCAAAGTCCGGTCGGTCTTGCCAACTGACGTTTACGAGCCCTTTCGACAGCGACGCGAAACAAATCGTCCATAGTCGACCGCCCCCATGATTGTTTCCTTCGACCTTCTGGAACGCTACGGGACGTGAGTCGCGGACCCAGACCCACAATGTGGCATCGGGAATTCGATGTTCTTCATCCGAGTACCGGAATACGGGTTGAGGAACTATTTTGGCAAATTCGTCCTGCGTGCCGTTCCCGCCAATTAGTTAGACTTTCGTCTTTTCCGCGTAGTCTCGCATCCAGGTCGTATAGCGTTCTTTTCGGGCTGCCAGTTCTTCCCGCTTCTCCGCATTATCATCGTCGACCGCTTGAACCGACTGAGAAACGAGTTGTTGACCGAGGACGAGAAAAAGAACGACAAGAACGCAAGATCGAGACGCAGGAAATGGAACCGTCATCGGCAGTCCTTTCGATTGACCGGGAAAGTGACCGACTTTTACCTGCAACCAGGAACCGTCAAATCTACGAGGCAGTGTTTCGAATGTCAAACAATTTGTCTTGAGTTTGATCAGCGTCGATATAGGAATAGCCCCGTATTAGTTGGACAGCGCCACTTTTCGATTAAAAAGAGGCGTAAAGCACTTTATCATAATACGTTATGATGAGAGTGATCGGATTTGATCGCTCTCTGGAATTGGTCGTCACAAGTCATTTACTATAATAATCTTATGGAATTTCGTTCGTCAAAAGTGGCGCGGCCCAATTAGATTCCGTATTTCCGGGCGGTTGTGGGATGGCGTTGTAGTTAAGATTGTGCCAATCCCGAAACGACGGATTTTGTTTCAGGACTATCCCATAGACAGATTCAAGACGGTTGCGCCGTCATTCTCAATGATTCCCGATTTTTTTCGTAACCTTTTGCTTTTGACCGTCAACGTCAGATATGCCGACGTTTTCAACCTTTTTTCGAGCCTGTTTGATCGCACCGGTGCTGCTCGCCGTGCTGACCGTTCCTGCCGCTGCGCAAAATGAATGGGAAGTGACGGCCGAAAGTGAACTGGCGCTGGAACGCGGTTTGGCGTGGATGGCCAAGACCCAGGGGGCTCAGGGGAACTGGGAATCCAATGACCTGGGGCTGGTCGGGTTGGGGGCACTGGCGTTTCTGTCGGCTGGACATATGCCAGGTCGGGGCAAGTACGGCGACAATGTCGATCGGGCGATCAAGTATGTTGTGAAGAATGCAAAGCCGTCGGGCTTGCTCAATATTGCCGACGCACAGCGCGACCTTTACAACCATGGCCTGGCAGCATTCGTACTCGGGCAAGCCTACGGTATGACTGACGACCCTCAAATTGGCAAGACGCTCGAACGATCGCTGAAACTGATCGCGAACACCCAGTGCGACGACGGGGGATGGGATTACAGAGCAAAGCGGCAACCGCACGGCCACGACCTTAGTCTTTCCGTCATGCAGGCGAAGGCAATGCGCAGTGCCGTTGACAGCGGATTCGAAGTCCGAAATGACGTGATCAAGTTGGCCATCCAAAGTGTTCGTGACCACTACAAGGCAGAAAACGGGGGGCGGGGTCTGGAAGATCGCGCGAAAGAAGGGCCGGGTCAGTTCACTTATGACGGAAACCGCGTGACGGTGGCCATGTCGGCTTGTGGCGTCGTTTGTTTGCAGGAATTCGGCCAATACGATGATTGGCGAATTGCCAAAAACCTGGACTATATCTCGAAAGAACTGGCTCGGTTGACCCCCGTCAAGGGAAACGGCGAAGTTCCGTTCGACGCGTATACGCTCTATTACGTTGGTCAGGCGTTATATCAATCGGGTGGGACAAGCTGGCGGACGAATTACCCGCTGCTGCGGGATCACCTGATCGCATCGCAAGTGCGCAAGCCCGAAAACGCTATTGAAGACGGATCCTGGCGTGATACGCGCTGGGTTCACGGGAAACAGGGTCAGCTCTATGGGACCGCGGTGAGTTGTTTTGTCCTTTCGATCCCGAACCGGTATCTGCCGATTTTGCAGGAAGGGAAGATCGAAGGGCTGCGCGAGAAACTGAAGTGAAACAGCGACGTACATGCGACGCTAACCGGATGCGATTCCCGATTCCCGATAAAAGATTTTTATGCTGAGTTTTGAAGCCAGTTCGTTCGCAATTGCCGGAACCATTGCAGCGGCTGGTCCCATCGTGATTCATTTGCTGAATCGTCGTCGATTCAGGACCGTTCACTGGGCGGCGATGGACTTTCTGCGCGAGGCACTCGAACGCAATCGCAAGATTCTGCATCTGCGAGACATCCTGCTGTTAGCGCTGCGCATGCTGGCCGTCATTTTGTTCGGGCTGGTTCTTGCGCGGCCCTTTTACAAAGGCGCCGCCGGTGCTGCGATCTGGCAGGCGTTGCTGCTGGGGATCTGTTTTCTGGTCGTCGTCCGTTTCGCGATCGGCCTGGCGATGTCTCCCAAAGGCCGCAGCAAAGGCTTGTATGCGATCGGACTGCTGGCCGGATTGGGAGGATTGGGGTTCCAGCTTTACGGGCTGATTCGAGGTGCCTCGGACGGGATTGAAGCCGCAGCAAACGCACGAGCTCCCGTCCATGCGGTATTGGTCATCGACAACAGTCGCAGTCTGGGAGTTGAATCACTGGGCGGAACGCTTCTCGATCGCGCCAAGGGAAAAGCGGCCGAGTTCGTTGATTCGCTTCCTCCTGAAAGCCGGGTGACCGTGATCCCGCTGGCGGGCTCTGCCGATCCGTTTACGCTTGATGCCTATCGCAACAAGGAAGACGCGCGACGAGCCCTCGAACGAATCCGGTTGGTCGATGCCGATGCAAGCGTTCGAGGGGGACTCGAACAGGCCGAGCAGGCGTGTCGACAAACGCTCGACCCACCATCCAAACGCGTTGTTCTGCTGACTGATTTGCAAGAGTCGTCCTGGCAGTCGGGGATCGCTTCCGACTTGCTTCACCGCCTGTCGGGACTGCAGGTTGTGAACGTCGCCACAGGTCCATCCAGTAACGTCTGGATAACGGGACTGCACATCGAGGATGGATTGACGAGTGCCGAAGTGCCGTGTCGTTTGCTCGCTCGGGTCCATTCGAGCGGCAATCGTATTTCCAATTCCGATCCCGACGGTGAATCGTTCGAAGTGCAAGTCAAATTGTTGATCGATGGAACGGAGGTGGCCAGTCAGGCAGTCGCCATGGTCCCTGGTCAGGAGCGTGAGATCGAATTCAATCATCAATTCGACGTGCTTGCCGACCCGTTGAAACCGGGCTCGGCAGTCGCGCGTGTCGTCGTTCAGTCAGAACGACCTTCCACTGACCAGCTTCCGAGCGACAATCAGCAGCAGATTGTCGTCCCGATCGTTGCCTCGTTGCCCGTCATCTTTGTCGATCAATACGGCGACCATGAAAATATCGATCAAAACAGGATTGGCGAAACGTATGCCTTGCGACATTTGATGGCACCGCGTTCGAGTACTGATAAATCGCAACGTCGACTGATTCACGTCGAACATGTGCGGCCCGATCAGTTGAATCAACAGTTGCTCGAGACTGCCAGACTGGTTGTCGTGGCTGGCATCGAAGAACCGGACGAGTCATCGGTGCGGCTGCTGCGTGAATTCGTCCAGCAGGGTGGACCGTTGGTCATCCTGGCAGGCGGCCCCTTCGATCCGGTCAAGTGGACTGAACGGGCATGGCTGGCAGGACAGGGGATTCTGCCTGTTCCACTCGACGGAAAAATGCTCGGTCAAACTCCCGAGGAAGCTCCTCAGCAGGTCCAGCCGTTCTACGCCGCGTTCGCGTCGATGCATCATGATTTCTTTCTTGTCGAAGGCGAAGATCCCAGGTCGCTGGCTGCGCTGTTCGATTCGACTCCGTTCTTCAAGGCGGTCAAAGCCGATTTGTCATCGCGCGTGCTCGACCAACTGTCGGACGCCGATACAAAGCGGTTTGCTGACGAGAAGCTGTTTCTCGAACGCTATGCGGCAAGGACAGTCGCCGGACACCACGAGTCGACAAAGTCGTTGCTGTCCGTCGGTTCTCCGTCGATCGACGACGATCGAAAGTTTCGCACGATCGAACCGGCCTGGTGGAGTTGGCGGTCACCGTTACCGCTTGTCGATCGGACGCTTGCGCCCGCCGATCTGGCCAAACGGTATCAGCCGCGACTTCTCGCCGCATTCGATGGCGACAGAGGCGCATTCGTCGTTGAACGCACGGTAGGCGCTGGCCGGGTTGTCCTTTTTACCAGTGGTGTGACTTCAAACTGGAATCTGTTTCGCGGTTCGGGGGCGATGTATGTGTTTCATCGGGCGTGCTGCCAATTGATGGAGCGGACGATTCCCGCGCGGAATTTCCTGGCCGGTCAGAAGATCGTGTTGCCGGTCGAACGACGAAGTGACGTGAGGTATTTTGTTTCGCGTCCTTCGGTGCTTGAGGGGGTGGTGCGGCGTGATAATCGGGTTGAGGGAATGGACGATGGAGATGGGGAC
>JANXOO010000604.1 GCA_025353525.1 Schlesneria sp.
GCGGACGAATTGGCGGTCGTGCGATCGATGGTGGCTCCTTTTTCGGAACACACTTTTGCCAACTATTTTCTCCACACGGGACACGGGCAGCAAGGACGTCCGAGTCACGGTGCATGGGTCAGTTACGGACTCGGGTCCCAATGTGACGATCTTCCGGCTTTCGTGATCCTCAACGGAGGGTTGATCCCGCCCGGCGGGATGGATTGTTTTGGCAGCGGGTTTTTGCCTGCTGCATTTCAAGGTTCAGTCTTCACTTCGGGCGAAGCTCCGGTCGCGAATATTCGGCCAGGCGAGAAGTCGCGAGAGCTGCAACAGGCAAAGCTCGCACTGATGAACCGCCTTGATCAGGGTCGTCTGAAACAGTTGGGCCACGTCGACGCAATGGAGTCGGCCATTAAGAACTACGAACTCGCAGCACGGATGCAGACGGCCGTTCCGCAGTTGATGGACCTGAGTTACGAGACACGAGCGACCCAGGAGTCTTACGGGTTACTCGACGATTTCCCGAATACTCGTACGTATGGGCGACTATGTCTTGTGGCGCGTCGGCTGATTGAACGCGGGGTCCGTTTTATCGAATTGACGTGCCCTGCGGGCAACGGAGATCGTTGGGACCAACATTCCAGCCTGCTGGACGGCCACACCAAAAATGCGAGGTCTGTCGACAAGCCAATCGCCGCATTGATTCAGGATTTGAAGCAGCGAGGTTTGCTCGACGAAACACTGATCGTCTGGTGCGGCGAGTTCGGTCGGACACCATTCGCGCAGGGAACAGACGGCCGCGACCACAACCCCTACGGATTTACTGTCTGGCTTGCGGGTGGCGGGATCAGAGGCGGTGCCGTCCACGGAGCCACCGACGAGTTTGGATACCGCGCGATCGAAAACAAAGTCGAAGTCCACGACTTGCATGCGACCATGTTGCACCTTTTGGGCGTCGATCACACGCGCCAGACGTTTCGGTTCGGAGGCCGCGACATGCGCCTGACCGACGTTCACGGGCACGTCGTTCACGAAATCATTGCATAGTTCCGATCAATCGTCGCTGCAAGACCTGACGGAGTCGATCTTCCGGCATGTTTTCCGGCAGCGGGA
>JANXOO010000618.1 GCA_025353525.1 Schlesneria sp.
CGAACAAAACGGAATGTCAGTTAAAATCGCAAAGGACGGCGGGCAGGCGCAGTCGTTCTTCGTGATGCAAAAACCTGATTTCGTAATTCTCGATTTGATATTGCCCGGAGAAACCGGTTTTGAAATCTGTGATCGCCTGAAACACTCGGACGATACAATTCCCGTTCTGGTTTTTACGGCCATCGATAGCAGCGAATCGCGTGCATTGGCAACGCGAGTAGGAGCAGACGAGTATCTGACGAAGCCGATTGATCCCGAACGACTCGTCGAAGCGATTCGTCGGGTCGCTAAAGCAGTCTGGCAGAGAACCCGGGTGGGTGATCCGAAAGACGGGGACCGAATCCGGTTTTCGTGTGTTTGCGGAAAGAGGTTTCGAGTCAGTTCTGCGCACAAAGGGCGTAGCATGAATTGCCCACAATGCGGTGAGCCGATGATTGTTCCGACGATCAACCGATGATTGTCAAACCGATGCGGTCTTCCGAAAATAGTGTTGCGGTTACGAATCGAGTTCAGTCAGGTGATTGATTAGTCAGGCGATTGTTGAGCCAGGTGATTGAAAGGTTGAGAGGCCGGGAACGATGTCAGAACTCATCATTCAATCGGGTAAACTTCAGGGCAAGCGGCTTGTTTTGCCGCCAAAAGAGATGGTCGTTGGCAGGGACGACGATTGCGATCTTCGGATCGCGTCGAGTTTGGTCAGCCGCAAACACTGCATTCTGAAATCGCAGGGCGATGGAATCCTCGTTACCGACCTGGGGAGTCAAAACGGCACGCACATCAACGATGTGCCGATCACGACGCCGACTTTGTTGCAGGAAGGTGATATCCTCAGGATTGGCTCCACGCTGCTCGCCGTCCCTTCGACGACCAGGCCGAAGGTAATAATCGCGAACAATCAGGCAAACGTTTCGGACGCGGAAATTGCCGACTGGCTGACGGAATCGGGCTCCAGCTTTTCAGGATCCGACACAGCGGTCATTGCAATTCCCCCGACAACCAGGAATACTCCGGTTCCCGCGACATCCCCCACACCGGTACCCCCCACCGTCAAACACCACTCGGCAAAGGTGCTTTCGGTCAAAGACGAGGCTGCATTGGTGATTCGAAATCACTGGGCTTCAATCAAGGCCAAACAGAAGAATTCCTGACGGAGGCCGGGTGGCTCATCCGTTCTCGCGGGCCAGGAACTGAATGCACACGAGCTACTACGATTTTGACGTTGCGGTCATTGGAGCGGGACACGCCGGTTGCGAGGCTGCACTGGCGTCCGCCCGACTGGGCGCAAAAACAGTCCTGCTGACGATGAACTGCGACAGCGTCGGGCAAATGAGCTGCAATCCCGCGATCGGAGGGGTCGCCAAAGGCCAGATCGTTCGCGAAATCGACGCACTCGGTGGCGAGATGGGTCGCGTGATCGATGCGACAGGGATTCAGTTTCGCATGCTGAACCTCAGCAAGGGGGCTGCCATGCACAGCCCGCGAGCTCAAGCTGACAAAAAGGCCTATCAGTTCGAGATGAAACTAAGAGTCGAAAGTCAGCCCGGCCTGACGCTCAGGCAAGAGTCGGTCGAAGGAATTCTGGTTGACGGCGATCCGTCGTCAACCGAGCCATCAGCACCCGCTTCACAGAATGTTACCGGCGTTCAGGTTCGCGGGGGGGGAGTTTATCGCTGCCGTGCTGTGGTCGTTACCACCGGGACGTTTCTTCAGGCGATTATGCACACCGGTGAAGCCAAAACGGCCGGCGGCCGAGCTGGTGATGGCACGACCGGGACGCTGTCGGATTGCCTGCGGAATCTTGGCTTTGAACTGCAACGGTTCAAGACGGGCACCCCGTGTCGGCTGAACGGACGGACGATCGATTTTTCTGCCTGCACAGAACAGCCGGGCGATGCTGATCCACAGCCGTTTTCGTTCCTGACCGATGCCATTGTCCAGTCGCAACTCCCCTGTTGGCTGACGGAGACTAACGAGCAGGTCCATCAACTCATTCGGGCGAATCTCGATCGGGCTCCGATGTACAGCGGGCAGATCCAGTCGACGGGCCCTCGTTATTGCCCTTCGATCGAGGATAAAGTTGTCCGGTTCGCCGACAAGCCCTCACA
>JANXOO010000371.1 GCA_025353525.1 Schlesneria sp.
TGAGAATCGATCTGCAAGTCGCCCTGCGCGACGACATCAAGATCGAACATTCCGTGTTTCGCGAAAAGCGTCAGCATGTGGTCAAGAAACCCGATCCCCGTTTCGATTTTTGCGATGCCGGTACCGCACAGGTTGAAGGTGAGCTGAATGTCCGTTTCGTTTGTCTTGCGTTTGATCGTCGCGATGCGAGTCATGTTGTGTTCCTGGTTATTGTTACGTTGCACGGAATGAAGTCTGATTATTGCCCCGGAAAAATATCGACCAGCCTGCGAATCGCCGACAGAAGACCGTGTACCGGATGACTCTGCAGAAATCAGCCTTCGATGAATGCGTTGTCCTGAGTTCCGGACTGTATGACTGGCCCTCAAACAATTCCATTCAATGCGTCCAGCAGCAGGTCAATTTCGGAGTCGGTTCCGATCGTGATCCTCAGTCCGTCCAGTCGGCCCTGGTTCGCCCAGGCGACATCGGGAAACGACATATACCGTACAAGGATCTTTTTCGCCCTCAATGCGTCGTACTGTGCTTTGTGCTCGCCGCTCGGGTGAGTCGCCCAGACGAAGTTCGTCTGGCTTGGAACAACATGAAAACCGATTTTGACCAATGCCGATGTCAGTCGCTCGCGTGTCGCTCTAATCCGCGTTGTATTGGATTTCATCCAGTCCTGGTCCTGGATCGCGGCCGTCGCAGCGGCGAGTGAAATGGCATCGCAATTGTAGCTGTCCTTCATCTTTCGCAGCCCGGCAATGATCGACGGGTGCGCGATGGCAAATCCAAAACGGATTCCCGCCAGGCTGTAGCTTTTGCTGAACGTTCGCGTAATGACGATCTGCTTCCCCAGTGTGCTGTTCAGCAATTCGCCCCGATGCGGTGCATCGGCAAAATCACCGTATGCTTCGTCGAGAACCAGCATCCCCCGCCTTGGTGTCAACGAGACCAGGTCGTCCCAGGTCCAGCGATTTCCTGACGGAGAATTGGGGTTCGGAACAAAAACCAGTTTGCTGCGTTCGACGATCGGGATAACCTTATTAAAGTCCCACGACCAATCAGGTTCCAGCGGCAATCGTTCGTGCTTTGCTCCCTGCAAGTCAGCCAGTGTTTCATAAAGAATGTAGCTGGGATAGGGGAATGCGATCTGGTCATTGGGTCCAGCGAATGAACGCGTCAGAATCGTCAATACTTCGTCGCTGCCGTTTCCCGGAAGGATCCAGTCCGGTTCCACTTCGCACACTTCCGCTGCCGCGCGGCGAAATGCGGTCCCAAGCGGATCGGGGTACATGTTCAACCGACCACGGGCCGTGTCCGTAATCGCTTCGATCACACGTGGTGATGGCGGATACGGATTTTCGTTGGTATTCAACTTGGTCCAGCCGGAATCTTGCGGCTGTTCACCCGGGACGTACCCCGCGATTCGATCGAGTTCGGGACGAAAGAGACTCATTTCATTCTCGCGGCAACAAATGCATCTGTGTTATGCCATGGCGGGCGCGTCAGTCGATGGGAAACGCGACAACAAATCTGTCACAAACCCCGGCGTTCCGGCTTCGATCTACATTGATTCCATGGGCGAATGTTCGGCGGAGTAATTCGGTGATTCTTCAACGATCGAAATATTGTGCGGGTGGCTCTCGCGCACCGATGCGGGCGTCACCTGAATGAAGCGGGCTTCCGTTCGCAATTGGGCGATCGTCTGAACGCCGCAATATCCCATCCCGGCTCGTAACCCCCCGATCAACTGGTAGAGCACGCTCGGCAACGAACCACGATAGGCGACGCGTCCTTCGACCCCTTCCGGAACCAGTTTCGATGGCCCCTGGATCCGATGATCGTCCGCGTTCGACTGGCGATACCGTTCGCTGCTCCCTTTGACCATTGCTCCGAGCGAACCCATGCCGCGATAGCGTTTGAAGCGGCGTCCCTGATACAGAATGGTCTCGCCAGGACTCTCGTCCAGGCCTGCGAGCAAACCGCCAAGCATCACCACATGAGCCCCCGCAGCCAGAGCCTTCGTGATATCACCGCTGTACCGGATGCCTCCGTCTGCAATGATCGAGACGTCGGTTCCCGCAGTCGCTTTCGAAGCGTTGGAAATCGCCGTCAGTTGAGGAACGCCGATTCCGGCGATAATTCGTGTCGTGCAAATCGAACCGGGGCCGATCCCGACTTTGACGGCATCAACACCCGCGCGGATCAAATCCCGGGCTCCCTCAGTCGTCGCAACATTCCCCGCAACAACGTCGATATTCCAGCGGCGTTTCAGTTCCTTGACCGTTTCGACAACGTTTTTCGAATGACCATGAGCGCTGTCGACGCACAGGACATCGACTCCTTTTTCGATCAGACGTTCGGCACGTTCGTAGTCGCCAACGCCAATCGCGGCACCGACTCGCAGCCGACCTCGCGAATCCTTGGCAGCGCGAGGATACCGTAGATTCTTGTCGATATCCTTGATCGTAATCAGTCCCTTCAGTTGATAGTTCTCGTCGATCAGCAGCAGTTTCTCGACCTTGTTTTCCAGCAGAATTCGCTGGGCTTCCGCGAGCGTTGTGTCTTCCTTGGCCGTGACGAGGTTCTCTTTGGTCATCACTTCGGAAATCCGGGTGTCTTTATCTCCCGACGGCATGAATCGCAAATCGCGACGAGTGAGAATGCCCATCAAACGACCGTTACGAGTCACCGGAACACCGCCGATATTGCGTTTTTCCATC
>JANXOO010000668.1 GCA_025353525.1 Schlesneria sp.
TCGCACAACTGAAATCGCTGATGAACCTTCTTCGCGTCCGCCCCTGTCTTTGAATCCTTCCAGAGGATTCCGTCGATCAGGCAAATCGAATAGACCGCTGCCAGTTCCGTGTAATTCTCACCTTCCTTCAGTTGGCCCGCATACAGTTCGCATCCGTAAAAGACGATCCGCTGGACCAGACCGCTGTGCATCGTTAGCTGCATCTCAATGTGATAAATCGTCCCCTGTCGATCCGTCGCCTTGATGTCCAGGATCGACAGCTTGTCGGTCTCGAAGTCTTGCAGGTTGTAGGGATTTACGACGGTCACTTTGACTATCGCCACCGCCAGCTTCAGGAACGCATTCAACAGGCTGATGAGCGCCACTTCGTTTCCCGGTGTGGCGAACGACTTCTTGAACGCCATATCGATCATCGGACTGATTCCAATCACTTTCCTCAATGTCATCGATCCCACACTTTTCTTATCAATCCCGGAAACGACGCGACGCGACGGCAGTTTAGCAAATTCGGCAACGAAAGAGAGGGAGAGGAATCGTGGCGGGTGACTGGTGGCGGGCAAAAACAAGCCCGGTTCCGTCAGGGCCGGGCCTGATGAAACGGTATTTTTGTTGGGTTTTGTTTTGTAAACGTCAGGCGGTGTTCTTGAATTCGGTGCAGGCAACTTTTCGTTTTGATGCGAGGGTCGTTTTCAGGTTTTGCACGACCCGGTTCCTCATTTGTTTGACAGAAACTCGGGCGAAGTCCTGGCGGATGGATTCTGGCGTCGCGGGAGTGAGCAGTGCCCCGAAGGCGGCCAGCAGGCTGGTGAATCCGCCCTTGCTGTGTTGGCGCTCGAGTTGCTTGTACAACCCAAATGACGATTCAAGAATCTCGGTACTCAGTGGTAGCCTTTGATCTTGACCCAGCTTCATTTCAGACCGACGCACAAACTCCAACAGTTGATCGGCGACGGCCCGGCTGTCATCGCACGTTTGCAGTGATTGGAGTTCTTCGGCGAGTTGATCCGCCGCGCCCCGAAATAGCCCCTGTTCATTGATGAACGTGACAGATGCGGAGACCACGGCCTGGCAGGCGTTCCAGCGAGGAGTGTCCTCTTGAAATGTTCTCACCCAACCCGGCTTTTCGTTCATGCGTTCCACCGTGATTTCGCGGCGGGCTTTCGAATTCGGTTGAGACAGTTGCCATAATACCATCTGCGCCCACATCAGCAGGGCCGACAGATTCATGAAGCGTGCTTTGGGCTTGGGACCCGGCGGTGTCAAGTGGCCCAGTTCGGTCTGCTGAATGGCCGACCGCGTACTCCCCACCTGCGTCGTGAAACTGGCGAACTGTTCCGAGGCGCCGAAGATCTTCTTCATAACGTTGGCCGCGTCATGTTTGAAGTCACCGAGAACGATTGTCACCGAGAACGATCACGTCTTTCCGGTATTTTTTCAGGACTTCGGCACCCTCGCGAAGCTCGATCGCCCCATCGACCACCACCGTCATTGGTGGCCCTGTTCTGTCCGCCAGTTCTTGACAGGCTGCCGCCATGTCGCCTCGATTCCAACTGACACCGGGCTTGACCATCAGCACGCGGACGTGCTGATGGGTGAGCGCGACCCCCGGCGGCGGCATTTGTGAAGCTCGCAATCCAATAATCACCAAAGCCTTTTCAGGACCGATCTGATTGGAGTGATCGGACATCCAAACCATGTCATCGGCTGTTTCGACCGGTGCCTCGAGGGCGGCAACCTCCACACGCATCAGCCATGTGCGGACCGTCGTCCAGACGGGTAATCTTGTGGACACACCCAGCCAATCCAGGACGACTTGCAGACACGTGATCGAGGAACGCAATCCGACGACGCGAGCCAGATTGACACATACAAAAATCATCTTCGGTCCAAACTGATGACCAGGCAGTGGTGGGTCGTCCGGCAATGCCAGAGATTGCTCTAGCAACTGCTGATTCTCGGCCCGCAGCCGTGCGGCCTGCAACTTCGTCTCGACGAGTTCTTGTTTCAACTTCGCAATGTCTCGTTCCTGCTGACGAATGGTTCGTTTCTGATCCTCGATCTCCTGGGACTTCTCACGAGACCGTTTGGTCCAGGTCTCCCGACTTCGCAGCAAAAATCCGATAATCACTCGCAAACGTGACTTGAACAAACCCCCTCGAATGAAAGATGATCCACTCACTGTTGCGCTCCTTCGCTTTGAGTGTGTATTCAGGACTAATACGCAGGAGCGCAACAGATTTTCATTTTCCCCGCAAACCCAATTTCCCTAAATTATGCTCGTTGCATCAGGCCAGGATAGGCCCGTGACCCGGAAAAAGTGACGACAATAGCAAGACAATGACCGTGAGCGGACGCCTGGTAATATCACCGTCCACAGATTCCTTACCACGGGGATGTTGGCGTTACCGAGGACCTCGCCGTATGCTCGTGAGGTTATGTGTGCATTGAATTTGTATTGCCAGGCTTGAGAACGACTTATGGCTTCTAAGTTCAGCGATGTTCGCGGAGTTGACTTACGATGGATTTGCCGCGTCTTGTGCGCAGTCTTATTGTGGATCGGCACATCGGAATGCGAGGTTTTCGCCGAAGACACTCAGGATTCCGGGTTTGAAACTCGCGTTCGCCCTCTCCTTTCAAAATACTGTTTTTCGTGCCACGGCCCTGATGGAAAACAAGGCAATCTGTCGCTTGACCGATTTCCGTCGCATGCAGACGCACTCAAGGAGCCGGCATTATGGTGGAAGGTTCTCAAAAATCTCCGCTCGGGCGTAATGCCACCTGAAGGCGAACCGCGACCGAATACCGTTGAATTGCACGCGATAGTGTCATGGATCAAGTTCGAGGTCTTCGGAATCGACCCAACAAATGTGGATCCTGGCCGGATCGGTGTATGGAGACTGAACCGGCGTGAATACGAAAACACCGTCAATGAACTGATGGGAATCCGCTTCGATGCAGCAATTGCATTCCCCCCGGACGATTCGGGCTTTGGATTCGATAACGTCGGCGAAGCACTCAGTTTTTCGCCGCTTCTGATGGAGAAATACCTGCGGGCGGCGCAAACGATCGTCAATCAGGCGGTACCACTCGTGACATGGGTCGTCCCACGGCAAGAATTTTCGGGCCGTGACTTTTCGAGTGATCAGGGTCCGGTTAAGGGAGACAATCTTTCGTCAAAGAAACCGGCTCGCGTCAAACGCATCGTGCAGATTGATGAGCCCGGCACTTACGATGTGCTTGTCGGAGTGAAACTGCACGGGTCGTTTGACTTTGATCCGGCACGGTACACAATCGTCTTTCGCATTGATGGTGAAGAACGGAGTTCCAACGAATATGGCTGGGACGAAAACAAACTTTTCCGATCAGAATATGCCGAGAACTGGCCTACAGGCGACCATGAACTGACGTTCGAACTGACACCGGTTCTTCCTTCAACCGATCCGGAAAAGCAGGAGAAAGCCGCCGTCGGTATGGAAGCAACCCACGCCAATTTCGAAGTCTATTCCGTGCACATCGTCGGTCCGAAAGGGACTACACGGCTGGTCCATCCGGCGCGTTACTCGCGATTCTTTCCGCAAAACGAACCGCCGTCGCCGTCGGAACCGAGTAAGTCGATCGAGACTGGTTCAACGGAGAATTCAAGTAGTAACGCCGCTGCCGGCGACAATTCGGGCAGTGATCGGAACGCCGCGTTGCTCGAATCAAGACGGCGATATGCCGAACAAATTCTGGGCAGATTTGCAACGCGCGCGTTTCGTGGCCGTGTCGATCAGACGAGTATCGACCGACTGGTGCGGCTGGCCGAAGGCGTCTATCGGCAACCGGACAAAACATTTGAGGCGGGGATCGCTCACGCCATGGTAGCGATTCTGGCGTCGCCCCGGTTTTTGTTTCGGCTGGAATCGATTGATTCGCAGCCAGGCGAAGGGCGATTTGATCCCGTCGACGAGCTGACGCTGGCATCGCGGCTTTCGTACTTCCTGTGGTCTTCGATGCCCGACGATGAGTTGTTCCGGTTGGCGCAGGCGGGTGAACTTCGAAACCGCTTATCTCAACAGGTACATCGGATGATGGGGGACGAGCGGGCCAAAGAATTCGTCCGCAATTTCGTCGGACAATGGTTGCGGACTCGTGATGTAACGCAAGTCTCGATCGACCCGATTGTCGTTTTGGGACATCAGGTCGAATACGAAAAGCTGCGCGAGCAGTTCCGGCAAAAGCGGAGACAACCGTTCAGCCGCGAACTCTCGCCGGAAGATGAGCAAATTCGCAAACGCTTCGGCGAATTTCGGGCGATGTCTGAACGATTCAACGACGACATGAAGAGGTCGATGCGACGCGAGACGGAAATGGCTGTCGAGTACGTCGTTCGTGAGGATCGGTCGCTGCTCGATTTGATCGATTGCAACTACACATTTCTGAATGAGAAACTCGGGTCACTTTATGGAATTTCGGGTGTCCGCGGGAACGACCTTCGATTGGTCACGTTGCCCGAGGGAAGTCCGCGGGGCGGCGTTCTGACGCATGCATCCATGCTACTGGTCACATCGAATCCAACGCGGACATCTCCCGTCAAACGCGGCTTGTTCGTGCTCGAGAACATTCTCGGAACGCCTGCTCCGGCGGCTCCGGCGGTAGTCCCCGATCTCGAAGAATCGGCCAAACGGTTTGAAGGGCGAGAACCGGCACTGCGAGAACTGCTGTCGGCGCACCGCGAGTCGGCTTTGTGTGCCTCGTGTCATTCC
>JANXOO010000688.1 GCA_025353525.1 Schlesneria sp.
GAAATAGCCGTAAACGACAGTAGGAACGCCTGCAAGAATCTCGAGTGCAGGCTTGACCCACTTTCGGGACGTCGGCGAGGCGTATTCGCTGAGGTAAATTGCAATCATTAACCCCATTGGAAGACCGATCATCGCCGAGATTCCGGTGATGAGCACCGTCCCGCAAATCAGCGGCAGAATACCAAAGTGCCGCTGTTCGTCGGCGTACTGAGGCGTCCAGCGAGTTTCCGTAAAGAATTCAACAACGCCAACGTCCTGGAAGAAGGCTGTATTTGGCGGAATTGCGACGAGTGCCTCGGAGATCAGCACATAAACAATGCTGACTGTTGTCAGGATCGAAAGCAGCGCACAGCCAAAAAGGAGTCCCTGAATGACCTGTTCGCGAGCGCGCAGTCCCGAAAACTGTCGTCGCAATGACGTGTTGGATTTCGAGCGACCCGATCCTCTGACAGACACAGGACTATCCTTCAAGAAGCGTTCTGCGTCATTCCGATTTCGGAGCAGCGAGTGCAGAAATCGCCGTTTCAAGTGTTGCTGATGCCTTCCGACGAGCATCGTCATTCACACGGACGAATCCCCGTTTTTCAACAAGTATCTGCGACTCTTCAGAAACCGCGAACCTCAGGAATTCAACCACTTCTGATCGCTTGAGTGCGTTCAGTTCGACATACATGAACAACGGTCGCGCGAGCGGAGCGTATTCGCCGCTCAGGATCGTTTCGACTGTCGGTTCGACTGCCGGGGCCGCTGTTTCTCCCAATTCTTTTGTGGGAGAAACCGGAATGGCCTTCAGCTTTTCCGTATTTTCGATGTAATAACCGAACGGGATGTAGCCAAGCGCCGATTTATTTGTTGAAATTCCCTGCACCAGTACATTGTCATCCGATGCGGGTGTGTACTTCGTATTGGTTGCCTTTTTCTTGCCGTTGATCACTTCGGTGAAGTACTCAAAAGTGCCGGAATCGGTATCGGCACCGTATAACAGGATCGGTTCAGCAGGCCAGGCCGGATCGAGATCCTTCCATGTTTTGACCTTGCTCTCAGGTTCCCAAATCTGCTTTAACTGAGCACACGTCAAACTCGAACACCACGTATTCTGAGCATGTACTGCAATCACGATTCCATCGACAGCGATGTTCAGTTCCAGCCATTCGATCTTTTTCTGCTTCAGTTCCTCAATTTCTTTGGGATCGATCGAACGCGACGCATTCCAGATATCCGCCTGGCGATTCACAAACTTCTTGTACCCTCCGCCAGTTCCCTGCCTTCCGACGCTGACGGTATGATGAGACGTCTTTTCAAACTCAACCGCAAACGCCTGGCAAATCGGATAGACGGTGCTTGATCCCTCGGCGCTGATCGTCTGCGATGGTGATCCGGATTCGGCGATCTTTTTCGTTTCGTCACCCTCGCGATCAGGGGTCGACGGCGCAATGGCACTTAACTGTGGCGCCCTTCCCGAATCAGAAGTCGACGTTTTTTTGATTTCGCAACCGGACTGCATTCCGATCACCAGAACCAGAACCGCCGCTGACATCAGCGATCTTTTGAAACCACCACCAGACATTCTTGACTCTCCGATTAACCATTCGGTCCACGTAAACTTCGGCACTCGCCGCCATTTGGTGTTTTTTGCCGAACCATAAACTCTGCGAAGGGAGAAGCTTAGGGAATGATTGTTAATTTATTATGAACAAGGGATTCCGGTTGTGTGCTCGCCTTCTGGTGCCCAGGGGCGGATTATGAATTTGTCGGGATTTTGCTGACAGGAACCAATTGCTGGCG
>JANXOO010000704.1 GCA_025353525.1 Schlesneria sp.
GGGCGACCATTCTGCCGAACACGGCGGTCAATACCCGTCAGATCGGAAAAGACATCGCCAGACTCAGTCTCACCAAACCATCGATTTCCCGTTCGCTCGTAGTTGCGACGCGCCCGGGTACGGAGTTGTCCGTGGCTGCAAAGATTTACTAACGGATGGCTGCACGCTGCACTGGAAGGCAAGGCACAAGCCGCAACGAACAGTACCGTTCATCAATTGAAGTCGAGTGGATTCCATTCGCAATTGATCGAACGCATGCTCAGGAATCTGACACGAATCATCGAGCGACTTGACTGGACCCCCGTACGAACACAGTGGACCAGCTATAACGATTCCATGCCGCACGTCGCTGACGATGGCATGGCAAAAAGTCAATTCGTTCGTAGCGTTTTCGCATCGAACCGGCGCGAACTGGTCTGGGATCTTGGCTGTAACGACGGACGGTATTCGAAAATTGCTGCCGAATATACTTCAACGGTCATTGCTATGGATCAGGATCATGCCTGCATCGATCGACTTTTTAACTTTGCGAGTACAAAACAATTGAACATCCTGCCATTGTGTGTCGGCCTGGCGAACGCTTCGCCCGCTCAGGGCTGGCGAGGTCGCGAACGGACGCGACTCGAAGACCGGGGTCGCCCTGATCTGGTCATTTGCCTGGGACTGATCCACCATCTCGTCCTTGCCGCAAACATTCCGCTGCCGGATGTCGTTGATTGGCTCGCTAGTCTGAATGGGGAGCTCATTCTGGAGTTTCCTTCCAAAAACGATATCATGGTGAAAGCACTTCTTCGAAACAAACACGATCAGTACGCAGACTATTCGCTGGCGAATCTGGAGATTGAGTTGAACAAGCGGTTTACGATTTGTCGCAGTGAATCGTTGCCCTCTGGCGAACGGACCCTGCTTCACGCGATTCCCCGACAGGGTTCGAATGGTGAGGCATGATTGCGGAATCGGGTAGCGGGCCACAGTCGGAACCGCGACCAATCGGTCGGACATCGCTATTCAGCCTTCGCTCATTGCATCTTTTTACGCTGTGCTCGTTCGCTTTCACTCAACCGATCCTGACAGCACTCGCACGGCAGACGGTCTATTTACACGACATGCAGTTTGGCCCTGCGGAAATCGGGGTCTTGCTGTTCCTGCTTTTGATCGCGTTACCGGTCGGGTTTGTTGCTGCGGACCTTGTGATCGGAAACATCTCGCAAAAACTGTCCGGTCGGGGCCGAAATTCTGTTTTGATAGTACTGATATCGGCAATCGTGTTGTCGGTTTTGCGTCCTTATAATTCTCCTCGATGGCTGATCGCCACCGGATTCGCCGGATTTCTGTCGCTCGCCGTATCGATCTGCGGTGCGTTTCTGTTGACCTGTCTTTATGACCGGACCCGATGGGCGAAGTCGTGGCTGACGGTCATTTCGATCAGCCTGATCGTGTTCCCGGGGACGTTCATATCGCGACTGCACCAAATGCAAGCACAGGAAAAGGTGGTCGCTGCCGAGGTCACTGTCAAAAACCCGGTCCCCGTTGTCTTCGTTGTCCTTGACGAGTTCAGCGGAACGACGCTGCTCGACGAATCAATGCAAATCGACGCCGAGCGGTTTCCGCAATTCGCCCGCCTGGCTGGAATGTCGACCTGGTACCGCAATGCGACGACAGTCGGTCTGAGAACCGATGTCGTCGTGCCCGCGATGCTGTCGGGACGATTCCCTGTGACGACTCTCCCTCCGCTTGCTTCCAGTTACCCCGGTAATCTCTTTCAATTGATTGAGGCCACGGGCGCGTTCGAGATGTCGATTTTTGAACCGATCTCGCGGTTATGTCCAATGACCCTGGAGAGTTATCCCGCACCTGTCCTGACACCGACTGACAAGTGCAAAAACCTCATACGAGCGGTCGCCGCCGTTTATCCGCGTTTGATTTTTACAAGCGATACACCAATTGCGTTTCCTCTGATTCCAAAGGAATGGTTCGGTGTTTCAACGAATTTGAATCGAGGATTGGACGAATTTATTAATTCTACCGACGGGCGATTCAACTATCCTGGCACAGAACACCGCATCCGCCAGTGGCAGCATTTTTTGAAGTGCGTACGACCGACAGAACGACCCGGCTTCTTTTTCATACACACCGTATTCCCACACTATCCGTGGTCATTTCTTCCCTCGGGTGATCAATACCAGTCTGAAACATCGGCACCGATGTATCCGGTCGGAGCCAGAGGTGCACTGGGAGAAGTTTGGGACAACGATCCGGCAGCAGTGGTCCGCAACGAATACCGCTACCGCCTTCAGGTTGGATGCGCGGACCGATTCATTGGACAATTGCTCGATCGCCTCGAAGAAACCGGCTTGACGGGCCGCTGCCTGCTGATTGTGACAGCGGACCACGGAGTGTCCTTTCAACCGGGGCATTCGCGGCGACTTCCCGATGCGGAAAATCTGGCCGACATTCTCAGTATCCCGATGTTTGTCAAACTGCCGAACGAATCCGGTGGGCGAACGGACGACCGTAACGTCGAAACGGTCGATCTGCTGCCTACTGTTGCAGAAGTACTGGGGCTGACGCTGACGGCTGAAACGGATGGAATTCCGCTATCGCAAGTCACACGGCGACCCCGGAAGTCGCTCTTCTATGAAAGTCAAATGACGGTCGTCGAACCCGAACTTCCTCAGCGAGCCTCCTCGGTACGGCGGCATTTCAAAGCGTTTCCAAAAGGACCACTCGAACAACCCTCGCCACTCGCCGCCAGCCACGCTGATTGGCACGGCCGCCCGATCTCCGGTTTCGAAATCGATCAGACAGCGATCCCCGTCGAGATCCTCGACAATATCGAACGCAATCAGGAACAGGTCTTTGCCTCAGAGACGGTCTCTGCGACGGCCTGTCTGGTGACCGGTCGATTG
>JANXOO010000729.1 GCA_025353525.1 Schlesneria sp.
ACTGAGTTAGCATAATCACTCCTCACGAACTCACCCGGCGTGGTATCATCGCGGCGCCCCGGATGACTGTCCCGCCTCGTTCAGGGTGTGAACGGAAACCATTGGCCGTCCAGGTTTCGTCTTTTTACGGAGATATGCTAAAGCATAACCTACTTCAAGTGTGAACCGTAAGAATTGGCCCTTCAGGTTTCATCCCCACATTCGAACCACGCATGAACCGTCACGCCAGTCAATGCGTCTATTATGCGATGGAATGCGGTCGCTGTCGATGATCACCGTCGAAAGAAATACACGTCTTGCGACCGGACAAAATGAATGCCCTGGCCAGCGCCACGGCCAATATATCCGGCGACGTTCTCGCGATCAGTCGGCTTCATCGGCTGTCGGTTCAGGCAATGGAGGCATGCCGATCGCCTCTTCAACCTTCTCTGCAGCCTGGGCGAGTCTCGCAAACAGCCGTGTCTGAATCGAGATCAGCCGCGACTGCATTTGCTCGGTCGCGACGAGGATCCCCTTCAAATCGCTTTCGTCGGGAATGTGCGGCAATGCGTACTCCCTGACCGTCATTTTGGCGTCGGCATGATCGAATGGATAAAGGTGATTTCCCATTTCCTTACGGATGGAATTCAAATTCGCTCGAACCGATTTCAAATGGCTGGCGATCAACTCCTTCACCCGATCGTTTGATCGCGCGACCTGACTTCGCTCATTCAAAACGCCAAGTCGACGGATTGCAATTCGCAGCGTGGGAAGTTCGCCGATTAACTGATTGACAAATTGCGCGGCGGGCAACAGCTCGCTGATCTGAAACCACAGTTCGTCACCTTGCGGAATTTTTCCCATCACGCTCGGTAAATGCAGCAATTGCAACGCAAAAGACAGCCGATTCCCGGCCTCGGTTTCAAACGGCAGCAACTTTCCCGCCAGCGTGGCAACACCCTCGCGAGACCGCGAAAGCTTCGCAGCGATTGCGTCGGCACTTGCGTCTTTCAACTGGAATTCTGCCGGAATGAATTCGATTTTGGCCAGCGACAATTCCTGAGCGGCAACGGTCTGTGAGAACGTCTCTACAGCGGTTGCGTATCCGGGAGTTAAACGTTTGTAATTCACCAGTTCCTCGATCATCCTGATGCGACTGGCCTTCAATGCCAAAGCGACTTCTCGCGGGTTCTCTGGCGGATCCATAGACTGAGCGGCGATTGGAAGCGGGCGCAGTCGCGGGAGGTCGGCTTGAAAGTACCGCTTCAGCGCTTTTGCGGCATCGATCTGGACGCTTTGACGTGCCAGCAGCTTTTCGACGGGATGCAGCATTCCGGACGCGATGTTTCCGGTGAATGCGTCCTGATAAAATTGCGCGGTCATCGACTTCGAAATTTCAGCAAACTGGCAGAAAAGTATGGTCGCCGGTTGAGCGGACGACAGCGATCCGGTTTGAAAGATCCCCTGTGATCCGTCTTTGATGGCGGCTGCGATCCGATCCTGATCAGACGGGTGCGAATCGAACGCGCCTGTCGTTTCGTCACGCATCATTCGTATCAGTTTCTTTTTTACTTCAGGAGTGATGAATCCGATATTTGCAACGGACAGAGCAATCATGTCGTCGGGTAATCGACCTTCCTGGTAAAACGCAACAACGTCCCTGAACGAAATCTGATGAGCGATGGTCAATTCCCGCAATCGCCTTAACGTCGACGTAAATGCGCGATTTCCAACGACGCGAACCTGGCACCGGTCGGCGTTATATTCCATTTCGCGCGACATCGAACAACTGATTGTCATCCCGGCCGTCGCCAATCCGTGAAACAGACGCCGCGCCAACCAGATGATCGATTGGGCCGGGTAGCAGACAAGAGCCATCGGGCCGCGAGCGCGGCATTGCCGATCGATCCATTCGTCGATCGAATCTCGTTCGCGAGCGGCCCGAAGGAACCAAAGGTTTGTTCGCCGAACCATCGTTTCAAGCCACATCGCTGTTCGCTGAGTGAAATGCCCCAATTCGTGAGCGAGCACTCCCGTCAGTTGCTCCAGCGACAAGCCTGCCACGAGTGGCAAACCGAGATGCAGCGACATTTTGCGAGTCCCAAAGACGTTCAACCAACCACAACGAAATTCGGCACCCGCATTGAGGTCACAATTGACGTGGATCTCCAGCGGACGTGGTGCTCCGATCACGTCGCACAGGCGATTAACGTAAGCATACAACACTGGTTCTGCACCAGGCCGGAGGATCCGGAATCTTTTTACGGCTCCGACAGATGCAAGAAATGGCTTGAGCAATCCAAGAAGGAATGCCACGCCGAAAAGACTGATGGCAGCAAGCACCGAATACCGAACCACGGGATTCCAGCCGACTGCAAATTGATCGGCATGCCTGTACGCCGCAAAAAGAATTCCCGGCACGAGTGCGATCGAGGCCATGTACAGCATCGGTAACATCAGTACCGCCAGTGCCGTGGCAACCAGTCCAAGCACGTACTTCCGTGAAACCTTCGGCAAAACCACCTCGCCCGAGACGGCATTCAGGATCGCCGATGTCTCGTCAGATTGAAGCGATTTCGCCATTGTCGGCGTCTTCCTTCCCGCCGAACGTGTCGGTCAAATCAGTGCCGCTACTTCGATTGACTGCGGAGAGATAAATCGAACCCGGTGACGGTGTCAAACAGCGGCTATCCGCCACAACCATCGACAACAATCGAACAACACCAAACAGCACGCCTGCGACTGCGACGGAAACAATGATCGCGACGAACCACGGCCCGTAACCGGCTTCAGGTACCGGTTTCCGACGGCACAGTCGACCATTTTCCTCAAAGTAGGCTTCGGGTGTGATGAATTGATCTGCCGGGACACTCATCGAAACACCGCAATCTTTGCAGTGAACGACCTGCCCGATCCAGGCATCTTTCACTCGATGCTGGGCTCCGCAAATATCACATTCGGCCAAAATCGCCATCCGGCGAAGTTCCACGAGAAATGAAGAAATGGATCGGAAAGAAAAATTGTCCAACAGGAACCCGGCGGTTTATCAGGCGGCCATCAGCGGAAAATCGACCAGCCGAAAAACGGGGACTGGCTCCAAACCATTCAGGTGCCGTGTAGGTTATGCTTTAGCATATCTCTGCGTATCAGAGCTGAAAAAGGGGAACTTGCTCGATGTCTTTCCGGTGCCTGCCCCCATTTTTCAGCGACTCGTATTTCAATTCCTGCTGGTCGCCT